>JAWXBP010000501.1 GCA_034440135.1 Planctomycetia bacterium | reverse complement strand
GGCGCAGTCTGCGCGTTTTCAGATAGTCGCCGGCCAGCTCGACCATTTGCAACAAGAAACGCAGGTAACCGCGCTGCGTCGTGGGCCGCGCGCCGGGGCGCTGAAAGACTTCGACCACGCCTTCGACCTTGTCGTCGCTGCGCAACGCGGCGAGCACGAGCAAGAAATCGGTCGGGTTGCCGGCCTGCTCGTCTCCTTCATATCCGGAGTGCGGCTGGACGAGCATCGCCTCGCCGCCAGTAAAGACTTTGTGCAGCAGCCGGCCGTGTTGAATCTGCTGTTCCTGGCTCTCTGCAAGTTTCGTCTCGCGGAGATTGATTTGATACTGCAGCTCGAGGCCGCCGCCTTCGCCGGGCGTCCAGATGGCGCCGCCGATCGCCGCAAGCGCCGAGACGACACGGCTGCAGAACTCGCCGTAGAACTCCTCGACCGGGAGCTCTTGCTTACTGAGCTGCGCGATCTCATTGACCAGACCACGGATCTGCTGCTTGGTCTGCTCAATCAGTTCCGGATCGATCGACTGTTCAGTGCTCATGCGCCGCCGCTGGGGGAGGGAGACAACTATTCAACCAGAATCAATGCTTCAAATCGGCGGACACTGCCGCTGGGAATACGATCCCGTCAAACAGCCAGGGTTTCGCCGTCACCGTCCCAACGCTGGCACGGCCGTCGCAATACGACTGGCAGGAATTTCCGATATGCCGGCGACTTACGCGCCATTGGGTAATGCTAGCTTGCCGTGGCGTTCGGACAACGCTCCGGCGGCGATCAAACCTTAGCCGGGCCACGCCCAATCCGCACAAGCCGTACTCGTGGCGATCCAATCGGCGCTACCCGCGCCCACCGCAACCTCCTCATCCTCGGACCACAAACCCGCCAGGGCCTCTTCCCAAACTTCGCCGCCAGCCGAGAAGGTCGCCGGGGCCAACAGCATCGCCGCGGCGCCACGGCGTTCGCTTCTCGCCACCGCACCGCATTCGGCCGATTGCGAAATTACGGGCGGCTCCGCGGGCGATACGCAGCACAACGGCACCGCGGTCAGAAAATCGCGGTCTTCCAATTGATCGAACAGCGATGAAATTCGGTTCCGCCAGGCTTCCTTCTTACCGCCCGAACCCTCCTTCGCGACGCGAGGTTCCAATGCTCGGGCCCGAGACAGCGCCCGTTCCAAGGGAACCACAGGCAGCACCTCGTCGCGCACGGCGTTCACCGCCCGCGCCAACCGACCGCTCAACGCATCGTCCGACGCAAACTCGCTCATCGTGTCGACTCCTGGTGCTCATCCTCGCCCAGCAGGGCTTCCAATTTCGTCCGTGCCTTGTGCAGCGCCACGCCCACCGCTCCGGGTGCGATCTGCAGCGCCGCCGCAATTTGTTCGTTCGTCAGCGTCTCGAAAAACTTCATGCAGAAGACTTCCGCCTCGCGCCGCGGCAACTGCGTGATCGCCAAGCGCAGCCGCTCGGCCAATTCCCGTTCGATGGCGGCCTCCGCTGGATCGCTGCCGTTGCCGGCCGCGAAGCTGGCGTCGAGTGAGAGGACATTCTTCTTCGCCCGGAGCCGGTCCAAGGCCCGACAGGTCGAGAGCCGCCGCAATAGCCCGCCCCAATTACGGACTTGTCGCGCGCGCAGCCGGTGGGCTTCGAGGAATACCTCTTGGGCAATGTCCTCGGCGTCCGCGGCGTTGCCGACGATCCGCCAAGCCGTGCGGAACACCATGGTTCCGTGTTCACGGACCAGTCGGTCCCACTCCGCGGCTTTGGCGCCGTTCGGGCGGTCTTCGCGACAAATCATGATGGGAAAAGTTCTCGCTAACCTTCTGTCGAGACCAGGGCAGTTCGCATTACCTCGAACAGCACCAAAAAATTGAAAAGTAGCCAACCCACTGCGGGCACTGCACGGATTCTATCCATTTCACCCGGTTTTGGCCCCTGCGGAACTGCATTTTGCCCCCTTCGCCAGCTTGATTCGCCGTTGGCAAACGAATCGCCGCCGGATAACGTAATCCTAACGATTGGGCCGCGTCGCCAGCCAGACACATTGCCTGGGTTGCCACGCGGCCGGGCGACGATCCCGTCACGCGGGCGATCTACCGCGGCTTTCATGCGAGTGCTCCTCACCAGCCACCGGCCGTTGCGCGACGGAGTCGCCGGCCAACGTCTGTCCTGGCTGTGCGAGAAGTTGTCGGCGTCCCACGAAGTACGCATCGTTCAAGCAGGACTCACGCGCGACACACCTGCTGACGTGCGCGTCGTCGTCTGCAACGCGGATGATCCATGCGCCGACTTGCCTTTCGATCTGCCGTCGCTCGACCACGATCGTGCGGGTCTGCCGACGTTCCACTCGCTCTCGAATTCCGAGTTGGCGGCCTATCGCGAAGCCTTTCGCAATGCACTCGACGCGGAAATCGACGCCTTTGATCCGGACGTCGTTCACGTGCAACATCTCTGGATCGACGGCCATTTGATCCTGGAGTCCGGCGCGCCGTACGTCGTCTCGGCCTACCAGACCGAATGGACCGCGGCGCAGGCCGACCGTCGCTTTCGACGATTCGTCCGTGAAACGGCCGAAAACGCCAGCCGCGTCTTGACGGACGACTTGACGCTCCGCGGCCAACTCGCGAAAAGGTTCGAATTACCGCGCGAGCGATTTTCCGACGCGGCGCTGACCGTGGAGCAGCTCACGGCGCTCTACCGTGAAGTCCACGAATGCCGCTTCGGGCGCCGCTAGTGTTTCTCGGCGAGCAACTCGTGGAGCGCATCGCGCAATTGTTCCAGATGCTGCCGCTTCGTGTAGAGGTGGCACGACGGGCGCACGAAGCGCCGTCCTTGCCAGGGGATGATCGGGATTTCGATTCCATAGCGCCGCACCAACTCGCGCTGCAAACTTGGCGCGTCGCCATCCGGAAGCGGGAGGGCGATCATTGAGCCGTACCATTGCACGTCGTCCGGGGTAAACGGCGGCAGCCCCGTGAGTTCGACGATCAAGTCCTTGGCATATTTTGCCAATTGATGTGTCCGCTCGCGAAAGCGCTCCCAGCCGACGTTGGCCAAGAATTCAATGGCTGCCGGCACGCAGAGGTAGCCCGTGGGATCGCGTGTGCCGAGCCAAAAGAATTCGTCGCGCCAGCTTTTCGCCACGCCTGGCGGCGTACGTCCCCAACTGATCACCAGCGGCCGAATTGCGTCCTGGCGACGCGGATGCACGTACAGAAAACCGGTCCCAAACGGCGCGCAGAGCCATTTGTGCAAGCTCGCCACGTAGAAATCGCAATCGAGCGATTGCAGATTCACCTCGCGCATCGCGATCGCGTGTGGCCCGTCGACGCAAACGGCGATCCCGCGCCGCCGCGCCTTGGCGCAGATCCGCTCCAACGGCAGCACCACGGCTGTCGGCGACGTCACATGGCTCACAATCAGCAATTTCGTGCGCTCGTCACACTCGGCGAACAACTGTGCGACCAATGCTTCGTCGTTCTCGATCGGATACGACAGCGACCTCACGATCAACTGCGCGCCGGCCTTTGCGCACACGCCTTCCCACAGTCGCAGCACCGCGCCGTATTCATGGTCGGTCGCCAGGACGCGATCGCCTGGGCTCAGCGAAAAACTATTCGCGACGATGTTCATCCCGACGGTGGAGTTCTCGACGAACGCCAAATCGTCGCTCGAACAGCCGACAAGCGACGCCAGCGATTGCCGCGCCTCGCCGAGATAGCGATCCTGCTCAATCCCACGCGTCAGATACTCCATCGGGTTGCCGGCCACGCGACGCAACCAGACTTCGCGAGCTTCCAGCAATGGCCGCGGCGGCGGTCCGAACGAGCCGTGATTGAGGTACGTCACGCCGGGCGCGATCGACCACTGTGCGGCAATCTCGCGCCATGCATCGTCATCGACGTCAGTCATGTGGAGCATTCGCAATTTTCAGCACGCCGTGCGCGCTTGGGCATAGCGTCCCGCGTGATTGATGCGCGCATGGACGTCGTTCAGCACCCAGTGGAAGACGCAGAGGTGGATGCTTTCCACCATGCCCATGTCGTTGAGCGGGACGTGCAGTCCGCATTGCTGCATCTGGCGGAGCTTGCCGCCGCCGTAGCCGGTCATGCCGAAGGTTTTGAGATCGTGCCGATTGGCCCAATCGACGGCCGCGAGCACGTTGGGGCTGTTGCCGGACCCGCTGATCGCCACGACCACGTCGCCGGGCGAGCCGAAGTTCATCAACTGCTGGACGAAGATTTGGTCGTAACCGACATCGTTGCCGACGGCCATGATCCAGCCGAGATTGTCGGTCAGGCTCAGCACCTTGAGTCGCTTCTTCGACTCGTCTTTCAAGTCCGACTCGCGGAGCGTGCTCTTGCCGAGGTCTTCGCACATATGCGAAGCGGTGGTGCCGGAGCCGCCGTTGCCGAAGATAAAGACGTACCGCTCGCGCTCCCAGGCCTCGAAGATCAGGTCGGCCATCAGCTTGATTTCGTCGCGGCTGACCTTGTCCAACTCTTCGTGCAGCCGCGCCATGTATTGCGAAACGTCCAGGTCGATGCCGAGCATGATGTGCGAAGTGCTCCCGAAAACGCGTGTGGCAAAGATGGTATTCTAATCCTTGCAGCCCGCTTGTAGGAGGCGTCTCCCGACGCCGATGGAGCGGACGTAGTCGCGGGATTCAAGTGAATTGACCGGGCAGCGCCTGTTCCATCGGCGTCAAGAGACGCCTCCTACAGACTCCGCCAAAAGCGAAGACCCGAGAACGATATGACGCCGACGAGCAGCATGACGACAGCGTGCGGTTCCGGCACAGAGTTGGCCGGTTGCCCAGCGCCAAAATTGTTGCGGACGGCGTTTAAGTCCTCGATCCCCACCACGCCATTGCCGTCGGCGTCTCCCGGGACGTTTCCGCCGGACTCGCCGTAGTGATTGCGCACCGCGTTGAGATCCTCGACGTTCACCAAGCCATCGGCGTTGGTGTCGCCGGGCTGCCTGGCGGTGCGCACATAGTCCGACAGATAACGCGCGGCCGGCGCGCCGAGGGATTCGTCGAAGCCGCTGCTCGGGACGTTGACGCCGTCGGGGTTCAGATAAAACGGGCTGCCGGCCGCGCCGGGCATGCCCCACTGCCAAAGATGGACCGCACCCAGCAGATCGCGGCGGCCGTCGATGGCCTCGATCAGCGCCTCGTAACCGTTGAGTTGCTCACCCTGGTCGATCGAGTCCTCATCCGTGTCGAAATTCCACGGCGTGGACGTGGTCCGATTGAACGGAACGAGGCCGGTTTCCGTGAAAACGACTTCCATGCCGGCGCCGCCTTTCCGCGCCGCGGCGAAGGGGAGAATCTCCTCGTCGAGGATTTCGTTCCAGCGATCGCGCACGATGTCGATGAAGGCCTCGTCGGGATACGGTCCGGAAGCGTCCGCCTGGGTCGGGGTCGTGAGGGGGTGATAAGCGTCGACGCCGATGAAATCGATGTCGGGATGTTCCCAGATCGAAGAGGTAATGCTCGAACCATCGTACTCGTCGTGGTTGGCCGCGTAGCCGATCTTGCCGGTGAAGTGTTCAGCGGCCGCTGAGATCGTCTCGCCCCAGGCCTGTTTGTGCGCGACGTTTCGCGTGATCGCCCGCAATTCGGTGCCGACCAATAGTCGGTCAGCCTCGTTGTCTTCCGCCATCGCGGCGACTTCCGAGATGTACTGCTCGTAGTCACCCCAAAAACGTTCCCGCGCCATGCGCGGCGGATCCCACGTGCCGCGCCAGAACTCGAACCCTTCCGGTTCGATGAACGGGTTGATCGTCACCGTCATCCCGAGTTGCCGGGCCTCGTCCGCGGCGGCGGCGACTTGCGCCAACGACGGCAATTGCGGCGACTCAGAAATCGCGCCCGTCACGGGGTTAAACACGCGAATCGGGCAGAGCGAGACATGCCCAAAGCCGTGGGAATGCATATCGCGCACGGCACTGCGCCAGATGTTCTCCCCGTTGGCGCCGAAGTTCCACCAACTGATCAGGTTGAACCCGACAGCGGGATCGCGGGCGGGCTCATAGGTGAGGGGCTCCGCACCGCAGATGCGCGCGCCAGCTACAATCGCAACAAACGCAATGCCGCAGCGACAGTGCCAGGTCTGACGTCTCGATGAGCGGTTCGGCATCACAGCGAGCACCGTTGCCAAAGACTTGAGGCGAGGAGATGGTTGGTATATTCGGACGATCGTTTCAAGAGTAAGCTAAAAAGCCATCTGTGAAATGTCCAAGTCATCCCCCGTAAAGTCAACACCATGATTATCGGCGTCCCCAAAGAAGTAAAGCGCGATGAGTATCGCGTGGCTTTGCTGCCGGTCGGGGCGGATGAGTTGACTCGGGCCGGGCACCGGGTGCTCGTTGAGCGCGGAGCGGGGCTGGGTTCCGGACTGCCTGACCAGAGTTATGCCGATCACGGAGCGGAACTCGTCGATACGGCCGCCGAGGTCTTTGCCCGGGCGGACATGATCATCAAGGTCAAGGAGCCGCAGCCGCAGGAGATTGCGTTGCTCCGAGCGGGACAGGTCGTCTTCACCTACTTTCACTTCGCCGCCGATCGAGCGCTCACCGAAGGCGTGATCGCCTCGGGCGCGACGGCGGTCGCTTACGAGACCCTGCGCGACGATCAGGGGCGGCTGCCGCTCTTGACGCCCATGAGCGAAGTTGCGGGCCGCATGAGCATCCAGGAAGGGGCCAAATACCTGGAGCGTCCGCAGATGGGGCGGGGAATTTTGCTCGGCGGCGTGCCGGGCGTTGCACCGGCGCATATTACGATTCTCGGCGGCGGCGTGGTCGGCGCGAATGCCGCGAAAGTGGCCGCCGGCTTCGGCGCGGATATCTGTCTGCTTGACGTCAATATGGACCGGCTACGTTACCTCGACGACATCATGCCGGCCAACGTCGATTGCCTGTTCAGCGATCGCCATGTCATCCGCGAGCAATTGCGGCTGGCGGACCTGGTGATCGGCGCCGTGCTCATTCCCGGCGCGAAAGCGCCGCGGCTGATCGAACGTGAAGACCTGAAGTTGATGAAGCCCGGCAGCGTGCTGATCGACGTGGCGATCGACCAGGGAGGCTGCATGGAAACGAGCCGCCCGACGACGCACAGCGAGCCGACGTACATCGTGGACGACGTGGTGCACTACTGCGTGACCAACATGCCCGGCGCCGTCGGCCGCACCAGCACGTATGCGCTGTGCAATGTGACGCTCCCCTGGGCGCTTGCGATCGCCAATCGCGGGATCGAAGCGGCGGCCGCGGCGCTCCGCCCGGTCGCCCATGCGATCAATGTCCATCAAGGCGAAGTGACGAACGCGGCGGTAGCAAAGACGTTCGGGATGAAGCAGAGTGTGCGGTTCGGCGTGTGAGGAGTAATGGAGTTTGCGTAACCACTCCTTGACTCCTCATCTCCTCTCCCACCTGCCCTTCAATGCCGGAACCTCGGTGCGCCCACCGGCGCTACGCCTTGATTTCCGAACCGCACGTCAAATCGCGGTTCGTTACCCGTCGTGCCCACGAATTCCACTTGATGCGTGCCGGCGGCCAGCACCACGGGCACAATGCGGGTCGCTGGCTGCTCCGCCGCGAAGCTCTCGATGGTTTGGCCGTCGATCTTGATCGCCAGGTTACCCGCGAAGCGTACGTGGAACTGATACACGTCGGCTTGATTGGCTTGAAACATGCCGGACAGGCTGAACGACTCCAGCGGGCCGACGCCGTTGCGGCCGAGCCAATCGAAGGTCGTCGTGTCGTTCACGACGCCCACGGCTTGCCCGTTCTTGGCGAGCTGCAATCCTTCGGCCAGCGCGGCAAAGTCTCCCGCCGACTGCGCGGGGAGTGCGTTGTTCGGCACGATCTGGAGTTTCACCGGCGCCGATGTCACCTGCGTCGTAACATCATCGCCGATCACCACCGCGTCCAGCGTCACGGGGCCATAGCCCAGTGCTCGCGGATCCATTTCCAATACGCCGCTTTCGCCGGAGACTTCTTTTAGCAACGCGCCGTTGCGTTGAATCCGGATGGAGCTCGCGCCCGGGCAATTTGCGGTGATCGTCAATCGCTCGCCCCAGCGCGCGCGATCGGACGGCGTAACTTTCAATTCGATTTTGCGACCGTGATTGGCGGTCATGATCGGCAGTATGGCCCTGCCCTGCGTTTCGACGGCGCTGTTTTCGATGGCGACGACGCGCAGCTCGTGATATCCATCGGCGAGCGCCGCGGTATCCATCGCGAAACTGTCCCCCTCGCGCGCGTATCCGACACGATGCCCGTCCAGGAAAAACTGAAAGCGGTCGGCGCCGCCGTTCGTAGCGGAACCCGACAGTTTCGGCACGAGCTCGATGGGCCCGGTCACTTCAGCGGCCGTCGGCGCTCCCTCCAGCGTAAGCGTTGGGATCTTCGCCCAGGGCCGGCACAGAGGATCGCCGACCAGCAGCGATTGATAGGGACAACCGACCGATTGGTAGTACGCCTCGGCCAACGTGCAGCCCTTCGCGTAATGCGCTTGCATCAGCGGCGATGGGAACTCGGCGAGCACGTCGTAGGGCGCCGCGACGACGCCCGACGCGCCGGCGGCGCCGTAGCGAATGAAATCCGTGAGCGGCGTTTGTCCCGTCCCCGTGCTGAAATCGGCGCCCAGATCGGTCAAGTTGTCGCAGAACGCTCCGGGGCGGATGCCGCTGGCCGAAGCAGGCCAGTCAAATTGCCGGGTTCCCATCATGACGCCGAGCACGTCATTTTTTTGCCTGGGCAGCGCGCCGCGCAAGACCGACGACTTCACGCCCAGTTGCTGGAGCGATCGCACCGCTTGCGTATAGCGATCGTCACGTGCGCGGGAACGGGCGTCGCTGTTCTGCACGAAGTACATCGTGCCGTCAGGGCGCGTGCCGTCGACGCGCACGGCGGCGTTCATGGAACGGAGAGCCTCGCGCACTGAATTGCCGCGCCCATGCGTGACGGCCAGCATGGCCGAGAGCAAGTAATGACTGCCGCCGGCCTCCTGCAGTTCGCCGTCCGTGCCCCAGCCATACCACTGGCGAAATCCGCTGGTGCGCGCGACGTTCGTCGAACTCGGCCTTTCTCGGGCGTAAGCATTGGCGTCTGGCACGACGTACCGGGGATTGCCGACGAGCGTCTGATTCCAGAGATAGGTCATCCCGGTGAGCGCGCCGATGCGCGACAGTTGCTCCGGCGCATTGGCGCTCTGCAGATCGGCAGTGAGGTCAATTTGCGTGGGAAAATCGCTGGAGTAGACGATGTAGTCGATTTGCTCGTCGATCTGCCGCTGCCGCAGCTCTTGCATGATCGGACCGATCAGCAGCCGGCGAAAATCTGCGACCGGCAACGGCTCGTCGGCGAAACGCCAGTTGACATACAAGATGTTGCTGGCCGGAATCTGTCGCCAGGCCGCATAGTGATTGGCGATCGTCTGCGAAGCCCAGCTGTTGACGTTCACCACCAACAGGACATTTTCCGGGCCGCCGCCAGCGAACGCCGAGCGGTTCATCGTCACGCAAAGCAATGCAGACAGCAGCAGCGACGTGTATAACGCGAGGCGGAGAGCGAGCGTACGACGATGCATGGACGAGACCAGCCTTGGACAAGCGAACATGCGAGGCGGGAAAAGCACGTCAACTCAGCGCGCCAGCCGCACCAGACAGGCCGCTAAGGATGCACTATGGTAGCTTGCGGGCGACCGTTCTCCAAACGGTGCAATTGGCGACGATAGTCGCTTCGCTCGCTGCTAAGAATTGCGTACGCTGACGCGCCTTGCCGCTTTTCTGCGGAGCCATGTCGGAACGAAGCATCCCGCGAACGTCGCGACCAGCAGCATGCCCGTGGAAGGTTCCGGCACCGTGTTCGCCGGCGAAGTGTCCAAGATTAAAGGCGGGCCGCCCCCGAGGAGGACGTTGAAGCTGTCGATGTCGGCATTATCGAAACGCCCATCGCGATTGATGTCGCCAAGCGCTTCAGCGTTGATCGCGGGGAAGCGCGCCGCGTATGTCGCGGGATTCGTCAGCGCCAGCATGAACGGCGAGATATCCGTTGTGTCGACGCCGCCATCGCCGTTCATGTCGCCGAACAACGGAGCGTCGGGGTCATGCGTGAGCTGCCAGGCCAGGCCGAAGTCCCAGGCCCCGAAGGCGTCGCTGCGCACCACGCGCAAGGCGTATTGAGTGCCGGGCAACAGGTCGCCCAGCCACAGGTTCTCGGTCGTGTCGGAAGTCCCGTCGGAGACGGCGACGCGCTCGTAGCCGGCGTCCCCGAGACGCAGTAGCTCCAAATCAAAGTTGGATAATCGCGTCGTGGGTGAAAACACGTTCGTGCCGCCGGCCACGTCGATGTTCCACGACAACGTGGCGAACAACATCGACGAATTCACGTCCGGCATGAAGGGATAGGTCGCCGTATCACCGCTGGCGAAATCGGAAACGTAGTCAAACCCTCGGCGTTCAATGCCACCCGCGTCCCCGCCGCGCTCCACGCTCTCCTGCTCGCCGGCCGTGAGAATGTGATAACTGTTGTAGATGTCGATCTCGCCGGCGCCGAAGCGGAGATCCAGATTGTTGCGCGCCGTGGGGTTGTAGCCGGCCACGTCGTGCCGCTGCGCGCCGGCCATCAACGCCGCGCGAATTACCTCCGAGGTTTCGCCGTGCCGTACGGTGTACGTGCCGATGTCGGTGGCGACGTCGAAGGCGCCGTTCGATAACTCAGGTCGCGTATGTGCCGTTTCGATCAACAAGGCGGATGCCGCGGCCACCACCGGGGCCGCGTTGCTCGTGGCCGTGGCGGGCGCAACCAGATGTGGGCGATTGCGCAGTCCGTTATACGAACCTCCCTGACTGACAGAGCCAATGGCATGTTCGCCGGACGTCAGCCCCACGGAAATTACGTTGAACGCGCTCGTGAGCAACGGCTGCGCCGGGTTATTGCCGTCGGTCGGATTGTCATCGTTGTTCACCGCGGCGACTTGAATCTGATCGTAGGTCTCGACGACGTAGTCCGTTCGCCGGAGGACGTCGATCGTATCGCCGTTGGCGCCCACCCAGCTATGGTTGAACACGCGATAACTTGATTTCAGCGGCGCGGCCGCAACGTTCGCTTTCAGAAAGCCCCCCGCCAGCCAATCGTCGGTCCAGTAAACGCCCACGTTCGCAATGCCCGTTGCCATGGACGTCTCGTTGCCGTAGAACCGGCGACCGACCAGCGTGGCATGGTTCGAGACCTGTCCGTTCAAGGAAATCGCCAGCAATTGCTTGCCGGCGAACTCCCCAAGCGTCGTGTCCGGGAGAAAGTTGGGGAAAGCGTCCGGATTCGCGGTGTCCGTCCGGCTCTCGACATGGGCGACCCAGACGCCGGCGCCGTCAGGCGTGGCTGAACCCAATTCCTGTTGGAGCAGCGTGAAACCAATGTCGTCACGGTACTCCCCGCGCGCGGCACCAACCCAGGCCGCCAAGGCGGTCGCCAGACAAAATGCACGCCAACTAGGGATCACGCGAAAAAATCCTCCGTCCGTTCGATACTTTCAGCATAACGGTCCGCATCGGAATCCTCAACGAGATTTCAGGCTTTGCCGGTCAGCCCAGGCCCTGTCGGCCGCAACCGGCCGTTTGGCCGTATCCCCCATTAGGCTCAGCGTAGTAGACTGGAATTGCGGTTCCTTTCTCCTCCCGGCGCGCGATGCGAATCACCACGCTCCCCAGCATCTACCGTCACGCCAAGCGGACCGGCGAGATCGTCGCCGTGTTGGTGCGGTACGGCTTCGCGGATTGGGTGAGCCGGCTACAAATCGAGTTTCCCAAGGACCTGTTGAAGGACGCCGACGGTTCGGCGATCGCCCGGTACAGCTTCGCCACCCGGATTCGCCTGGCTCTGACTGACGCCGGGCCGACGTTTATCAAGCTCGGCCAGGTGCTCAGCACCCGGGCTGACCTGGTGGGGGTGGAAGTCGCCAACGAACTTCAAAAGCTCCAGGCGAATGTTCCGGCGGATTCGCCGGAAACGGTGCGTCAAATCATCGCCAACGAGCTGGGCCAGCCGGTCGACGAGATTTTTGCCGAATTCGACGACCAGGCCCTGGCCAGCGCCTCGATCGGCCAAGTCCACCGCGCTCGGCTCAAAACCGGCGAGCGCGTCGTCGTCAAAGTGCAACACGCCGGCATAGAACCGAAAGTCGACGTCGATCTCGAAATCCTCGCCAACCTGGCCGCGGCGGCGGAAGGGTTTTTTCCGGAACTGCGCAACTATCGCCCCAAGGCGGTCGTCGCGGAATTCCAGCGGACGCTGCGCCGTGAACTGGACTTCGGCCGCGAAGAACGGCACATGGAAGAGTTCGCCCAGAACTTTCGCGAAGATCCCACGGTCCATATCCCGAAAGCGTATCCCGAATATACGACGGTCCGCGTCCTGACCATGGAACAACTGGACGGCGTCAAGCTCTCGGATACCGAGCGTTTGATCGAGCAGCGCTACGATCTCGAGGAGATCGCCCGCCGTGGCGCTGAGCTGTACATGGAGATGATCTTCACGCACGGCTTCTACCACGCCGATCCGCACCCGGGCAATATCCTGGTCTTGAAGGGCCAGGTGATCGGCCTGTTGGACTACGGCATGGTCGGCCGGATCGACGAGTCGCTGCGTGAAGACATTGAAGAAATGCTGCTGGCGCTTGGCAATCGCGATCCGCTATCGCTGACCTCGGTGATCATGCGCGTGGGCAGCGTACCGGCGGCGCTCGATCAAGCGGCGCTCAGTTCAGATCTGAACGATTTCGTCTCCCACTACGCCGGCCAGCGCTTGAGCGACTTTAACCTCTCCGGCGCGCTCGACGAGATGACCGAGATCATCCGCCGGTACAAGATCATGCTGCCGGCCCGCGTGGCGATGCTGCTTAAAGTGCTGGTAATGTTGGAAGGCACGTCGCGGTTGCTACACCCGAGTTTCAGCCTCGTCGAGGTCATGGCGCCATTTCAGCGCAAGTTGATCTTACGCCGCTGGTCGCCCATTCGACGCTTGCGGAAGTATCGCCGCATTTACGCCGAGATGGAACACCTGGTCGAAGTGTTACCGCGCAACCTGCTCGACATCATGCAGCAGGTGCAGAGCGGCAAGTTCGACGTGCATCTCGACCACCGCGGACTGGAACCGAGCGTCAATCGGCTCGTGTTTGGCATGCTCACGAGCGCGTTGTTTCTCGGCTCGTCGCTCCTGCTGAGCTACAAGGTGCCGCCGCTGTTGAATATCCTTCCCTGGCAGACGACGCCTTGGATCGAGGGACTCTCCGTCTTGGGCCTGCTTGGCTCGATCACCAGTATCGCCCTGGGCCTGCGCCTGATCCGCGCCATCAACAAGTCCGGCCATCTCGACCGCCGGCGCTAAGCGGCGCTATTTCCACCACAAGAAGCGCTGCATCCAGCCAGTTTTGGGCGGTGGCGCCGGTAATGCTTGGCCACCGGGCGGCAGCGTTTCGTATTGCCGACCAGGCATCGGCGCTGGCTGTGGCGGCGCAGGGAAATTCGCGGGCGGAGCGCTCGGTACTATTGGCGTGGTCATTGGCGGCAGGCCAGGCTGCGCGACTGCGGGAACACCGGCCGATTTGCCGCCGCTCCGCAATTCATTCGCCCGGGCCAATAGCGCATCGGTCGGCACGATGATCTGCGGCGTCAGCGTGAAATCGACCACGCGCTCGTCGCGGATTTCCCACGGCCAGAGATTCTCGGTCACGAAATCGAGCCCGGGGAACTCGTACCAAGGCGGCCAGAAGTTCTGCTCGGCCGTGTAGGTCTGGTATCCATCCGCTTCCAGGCGAATGCGACGCGTGCCGTAGTAAATGAAATCGGTTGAAACCGGCGTGCGGCCGATCTCGTAATTGTCGACGTAGACGAGCGCGCCAGGCGGATTGGTGCGAATTGTCATCCGCCGCTGCACGCAACCGGTGGATAACGTGCAAGTCAGCGATAACAGCAGTACGGTCGCCCCCACTAGACCGACGCGCAAGCGAGGGGGAGTAGACGTCGCACCAGCGGCGACGCTCGTACTCCCTCGGTGGCGCGTCGGGCTAGTGTGTTCAATCGGCGACAAAGGAATGGCTCCGGGCGCTTCCGGCACGATCAGGGGCGGGAGTATAGTGACGCCGCGAGGGCCGTTCCAGGTCAGGTTCGCGGCGTGAAGCTAGGCAAGTGTGGCAAATGAACGAGTTTTTCCCATGAGCGCTACTTCGATGAGCCCTTGGGCAGCCTTCCGCGCGGAAACGCCGGTCGCCAAGAATTGGGCCTATTTCGACCACGCCGCCGTGGCCCCGCTCTCCGGCCGGGCGCAGCAGGCGATCCTGGCCTGGGCGGAAGAATACGCCGCAAACGGCGATGCGCACTCGACTAAGCTTTCGCGCGAAGTGGAACGCATCCGCGAATTGGGGGCGCGGCTCTTGGGCGCCCCGAAAGAGGAAGTCGCTCACGTCGCCAACACCACAGCCGGCATCAACCTCGTGGCCGAGGGCTATCCCTGGCGATCGGGCGATAACGTTGTCTTCCCCGCGAATGAGTTTCCGTCGAATCAATATCCCTGGATGAACCTCGCCGCGCGCGGCGTTGTTGCGAGGCGCGTGGAGTGCCCCGACGGACGCATCGACTGGGACAAGATGGCCGAGGCTTGTGATAACCGCACCCGCATCATTGCACTGAGCTGGGTCGGCTACTCGACCGGCTACCGCGTCGACCTGGACGAAGCGGTGCAATTCGCCCATGAACGCGGCGCGCATCTGTTCGTCGACGCCATTCAAGGGCTCGGCGTGTTTCCGCTCGACGTCGAACGTACGCCGATCGATTTCCTCGCCGCCGACGGCCACAAGTGGTTACTCGGTCCCGAAGGCGCCGGGCTATTTTACCTACGGCGCGAACATCTCGATCTGCTGCGCCCGATCAATCTCGGCTGGCACAGCGTGGCGCATTCGTCGGACTACACGCGAATTGAATTGAACTTGCGCGCAAGCGCAGCGCGTTACGAAGGCGGCACCTGGAATATGCCCGGCATCCTGGGCCTCGGCGGCAGCTTGGAACTACTGCTGGAACACGGCGCAAGCGCGATCGGCGCACGCATCCTGCAAGTCACGGACCAGATCTGCGAGCGTTTGACTAGGCTGGGCGCGACCATCGCCAGTGATCGCAACCCGCGCCACGCTTCGGGCATCATCTCGTTCACGCTTCCCGGCGTAGACCCCAACACGGTGCGGCGGCAATGTTTGGATCGCGGCGTGGTGCTGAACAACCGCGCCGGGAAGATTCGCGTGAGTGCGCATGCCTATAACGATGAGGCGGACGCGGAGCGGCTTATTGCGTCTTTGACGACCGACGAGCGGTCATCCTCGCTCAAAACTGAGATTTGATCGCTGATCGCATAAAAAGGAGCGGCCAGGGACTTAGTCCAGGGTCAACCGGAGTCGGCCACTACTGGTCGCTGGTTAAATCTTACGTCGTTGTCGTCGAAAATACCAGTTAGAATTATGAACGGCGACGGCTGCGTCTGGGGAACCGTTTATCTGAAGGGAGCTGAAGTGTCAAACGAAGTGACAGTTACTCATAATGGGAAATTCAAGTTTGGCTTGCAGCGTTTGTTCGCCTTGATCGCGACGATTGCAGTCCTGATTTGGCTGAGCATGCGCGTTTATGAGTGGTACGTGAGTGTCCCGTTGAGCACCGTCGTGATGGCTTTTAATTCTCGGGCCGCTGTGGATCCTGCACTGAAGTCGATGGTGCCGTTAACCGAAGACGAAATCGTCGCAGCAATCCAATCACAACTCAAGTCGCCTGACTACACTTCAAGTCGGGAAGCGCCGGCGATTTCGTCGATGTTGACTCAGATCGCCAGCACAAGGCGGATGCCTCAAAACACTTGGCTGGAAATGAATCCCGTCTACCATGCGGATTCAAGAGAGCGAGAATGGCGAATTGATCTTAATGGAATGACTAGCCAAAACAGCGGCTTTGCTATTTCAATTCGTCGAATACCGAAGCCGCGGTCACTGGGCAACGACGTAGAGCCTGCGGCATTTTCATTTCCAGCTTCGCCGTTGGGCGGTCCGTAGTCCGCGCAAGAACCGCTTCGCGCGCCACAGCAGGGCGAACGACGTCTTTGCCCTCTTTCTCCTGCCCTGTGAACACGAAGTGCCCTCTGCTACGATCGCAACAGAATGGTGTCAATTCGCCCGAAAGTCCGCTGAGCCCATGTCCAACTCCCCATGATGCAGCAATACCGCAACGCCAAACGGGCTTGTCCCGAGGCGTTGTTGCTGTTTCGGATGGGGGATTTTTATGAGGTGTTCTATGAGGACGCGCAGACCGCCGCGCGCGTGCTCAAGCTCACGCTGACCAGCCGCGAGAAAGGGGAGAACGCCTGTCGCCGGGCGGGCCACCCCTGTTCCCGTGCCGGGTCGGTCCGGACAATGGGAGCGTTTCCTGAAACCAGCCGGATTTTCATGCAAACTCACTCGACGACGATTCTCACGGTGCGGCATCGAGGTGCTGTGGCCATTGGCGGCGACGGGCAGGTTACGCTCGGCAACACCATTATGAAGGCCGACGCGAATAAGATTCGCCGGTTGCACGATCAGAAGGTGATCACCGGGTTTGCCGGGTCGAGCGCCGACGCGTTTGCGTTGCTGGAGCGGTTCGAGGCCAAGCTCAAGGACTATCCCGGCAACGTGCCGCGGGCGGCGACGGAGTTGGCCAAGGATTGGCGGACCGACCGGGCGTTGCGGCGGCTGGAGGCGTTGCTGGCCGTGGTGGACGAGAAGCATACGCTGTTAGTGACCGGCAACGGCGACGTGATTCAACCGACGGACGGCGTGTTAGGGATCGGCTCGGGGGGCAATTTCGCCGTGGCGGCTGCTCGCGCGTTGATGGCACACGCGGATCTTTCCGCGGCCCAGATCGTGCGAAAGTCGTTGGAGATCGCGGCGGGGATCGATATCTACACGAACTTGAATATCGCCGTGGAGGAAATGCCGTGCGCGAAATGACGCCGCGCGAAATCGTCGCGGAACTGGATCGCCATATTGTCGGACAGCGCGACGCCAAGCGGGCCGTGGCGATCGCCATTCGCAATCGTTGGCGGCGGCAGCAATTGCCGGAAGAGCTGCGCGCGGAAGTTGCGCCGAAGAACATTTTGATGATTGGCCCCACGGGCGTGGGCAAAACCGAGATCGCGCGGCGGTTGGCGAAGATGACCGGCGCACCGTTCGTTAAAGTGGAAGCGACCAAGTACACCGAGGTCGGTTACTACGGGCGCGACGTGGAAAGCATGGTACGGGAGTTGGTCGAGAACGCCATCGGCCTGGTGCGCGAGACGGAGCGGGCCGAAGTGCAGGAAGCCGCGCATACCCGGGCGGAGGAACGGCTGTTGGACTTACTGTCTCCGGCGACGCCGCGCACGGCGGACCCCGAAGGAGAGGCGGACGCGGCGGAGCGGCGGCAGCGAAGTCGCGAGAAGCTGCGGGCCATGTTGCGCACGGGGGAGTTGGGCGATCGCAAGGTGGAGCTCACAGTCGAGCACCGTGTCGCGCCGCTGTTCCTGACCGGAAATGCAATCGAACACAACGACATCGACTTGCAGGGGATGTTCGAGAAGATCATCCCGAAGCAATCGCACCGCCGCGAGCTCACTGTGCCCGAGGCGCAGAAGGTGCTGTTCGAGCAAGAATGCGACGCGCTGATCAATGAGGAAAAGGTCAACGCGCGGGCGATCGAACTGGCGGAAAACCTGGGGATGATCTTTGTCGACGAGATCGACAAGGTCGTGGCGAGCGAAGGGGGCCGCGGGGCGGATGTCTCGCGCCAGGGCGTGCAGCGAGATCTGTTGCCGATCGTGGAAGGGACCACGGTTCAAACCAAGTACGGCTACGTGAAGACCGATCACGTGCTGTTCATCGCGGCCGGGGCGTTTCATCGTGCCAAGCCCAGCGAGTTGATGCCGGAATTGCAGGGGCGGTTTCCGATCCGCGTGGAATTGCAGGATCTGACGCAGCAGGATTTCGTGCGGATCCTCAAGGAGCCGAAGAACGCACTGACGAAGCAATACGCAGCGCTGTTGGAGGCGGAACAGGTGCACCTGGAATTCCGCGAAGACGCGATCGAAGCCTTGGCCGAATATGCGTTCCGGGTGAATCAAACGACGCAGAACATCGGCGCGCGGCGACTTTACACGATCATGGAGCGGCTGCTCGAAGAACTCAGCTTCGACGCCCCGGAGCGAAAGGGATCGAGCCAAACGATCGACGCCGAATACGTCAAATCGCGATTGGAGGCCGTGACGCAGGATGAAGACTTGAGCAAGTTTATCCTGTAAGTTCCCTTACTCGTAACCGTTAACGGACCGCCAGCGGTGCGCGGCGTTTTGCGTGGTTGCGACGGCGGCGGGTGATTGCGACGGCGGCGGGTGGTGGCGGCTTGGAGTTCTTGGTCGCGCGAGGCGTGGATGTGTTCGGGATGAGTCTTGGCCCAGAGGTCAGGCAGGAGCGGG
>JAWXBP010000500.1 GCA_034440135.1 Planctomycetia bacterium | reverse complement strand
GTCCGCCACCGGATAGACCTTTGTCACCAAGGCGCTATCGACTTCTTCCGGCGTCGTGATCAGCAGCACTTCGTCGCGCACCGTGTACGTCAGTTCGATGCTCTTCAGCATCAATCGCAGGGCGCTCTTGAGACTAATGCCTTCCACGTCGATCGTCACCGGGCTGTCGGTCGTGACGCCCGCCGTGTCGAGCGCCGCCGTGTCCAATTGAATCGGAATCTTGTGCCGTTCCTTGATGTAAGTGATCACATCGGACAGCGGCGATTCCGTGAATTGAAGACTCGTTTCTTCGTTCAACGCCGAGAAAATGCGTTCCTCCGACGGACTGTTGCTCGCCAGATCGACTTCCTTGTACTTCTCACGAGCCTTCGTCAATCGCAGCCACACGTCGGCGTCGGGATAAATAATCGGCTCTTGGTCGTCGTAGGGAACGGCCGAGACGTTGACCGATTCCAACGCCGCCAACGTCATTTGGTCGTGCTGCCGACGCAACTCAATCGCCTCGTGGTAATAGCGCGCGAACTCGCCCGTCAGTGAGGCCGCCTGCGTCACCGGTACGTCCGGATCCGTCCGGCGAGCCGCGTCACCCACCACGGCGGCGTCGCCGTACCGCTGTTCGTCCATCAGCGAATCGAACCGCGCGATCAACTCCGTGAGCTTGTTCTCTTCCAACTGAATCGATTGCAAAGCCAACTGGCGATCTCGCTGCGCCGCATCGTAGGCCTGACGCGAAACGTCGCGGGAAACCTTCTCTTGCAGCCGGCCTTCAGCCGTCCGCAGCGCCGCTTCGACTTGATCCTGCAACTGCCCCCGGACGTCCGCTTCCAGATCAAGCGCCCGGGAAACGTCTTCCATCAACAATTTCAATGCGCTGATCGAAGCCTCGGGATCCTGCGACATCAGCCGCCGGGCCTGATCAATGCTGTTGCGGACCATATTTCGCATGTACTGTTCCATCACCTTGCGGTCGGTCGCGACCTGCTCGGCGAACGAACCATCGTCGGCGAACCGATCTCCGGCCGCAGGCGCGGGCACGGCTTCGGCAGGCGCCGCAACATCGTCCATCTGGAAGTTCGTCAACCGCAGTTCGCGCGGGCGCGCTTCCGGACCGCGCTGACGAATTGCGCCGACCTCGTCTTGAATCGCGGCCGCGTCGGCGCTCGTCGGGTCCATCGCCAAGGCCCGCTCGGCGAGTTGTTCCCCTTGATCCAAGCTGCCGGTCGCCACGGCCTGTTGTGCCAAGCGAACCAGACTGTGCGCGTCTTTTTGCGACATCACCTGCATCTCGCGAAGCCCCGCCAGGCCCACCGTCGGTAGGCTCATGCCGGCGTCCGCCGAGGCATTCGCCACCAGCGGTTCCAGATAAGCGTGATCTTCATGTGCCCCCGTCACCGGCAAGTCCCAGGTCAACGCGCCGCTCGCGGTCTCCGCTTCCACGTGCGCGGTGGCGCCAACTAGCGTACCGCGACCAATCAGAATCGTCTCACGGTCGCTGCGCAACGGCGGGATTTGGCTCGGAAACACTTCCGTGACGCCCTCGGGAACCTTGGCGCTTTGCACCCAGGTCACAGCGCCGTCGGCGCTGTTGGCGAGGAAAGCGCCCGCTTCCGCGGCGCGTGTGGTCTCTTGATCGATGGCGAGATTGCCGCCCGTGTGATTCGCCAACGCGGCCAGCAGTCGATTGTCGGTGTCCGGGCCAATCGCAAAGCTCGTCACCGGCACTTGCGCGGCAGTGAGCATCGCAATCGTGTCGCGCCATTCGTCGCCGTCCAGCAAATTCACCACGCTCTTGCCGTCGCCAATGTAAATCGCGGCGCGTGCGCTGTCGCTCTGCGCGTCGAAGCGATCCACCACCGCCGATAGCATGCTTGGCATGTCCGTGGAGCCGAGCGGCGTCCGGGCGCGAATCTTGTCGATCGCTCCCGCGGCGTCCTGCGCGGACACAAAGCCGGCCGTGAGATCCGTGGTTTCCACGTCGGCCGCCAATACGCGCACGCGATCCTGCGCGCCCAACGATTTCAGCAGCGCCGCCGCAGTCTCGATCGACTTGTCGCGAAACTCGCCAGTCTGGCTGGCGGAGGTGTCAATCACGACGACCACGTCGTGAGCCTTCGACGCCGCGCCCTTCGTCGGCGGCAGGCTCAACATGAAGTAGCCTTCGCCCGCGGCGTTCCGGTACTGCTCGACCCGCGCGGCCTCGTCACGCGGTTCCGCGGCAAACAACGTTGACGGCCCGATGAGCGTCATCGCCCAAGCGGCCATGGCCCCCCGGGCCAACCATCCACGACGTGCTCTTGACATAGGGTTCCGACTCCAAACGAAATATGCGCAGGCGCCAAATGCCGCCGTGTTCCGCAGCGGCGGCCAAAATGACGTGTCGCGGCGCTGACAAAGCGGCCCAGGCCGCCGTCAAGGCGTTGCCACGAATACGCTTATTCTATTCCGCCTCAAGTCCAGATCGCAAGAAAAAACCCGTGGCGCATGACACGTTTCGTCCCACCACCCTGCCAGTTGCCCCTACATTGGGTGGGGCGTCGTCGTCATGCGCGACTTCCGGCCGCGGTCGTCCGTTGCCAATCAATGCCACCCTAGCCACGATAGGATTTCCGCTACTTTTCAATGCATCGGAATGTCATGGCGCCACCGGCAACCTCGACCCGCTACCAAATCCTCGATCATTGGCGCGGCCTGGCCTGCCTGATGGTATTGGCCTATCACTCCACGTTTTACGTGGCCGGCGCCACCTTGGACCGCCAGGTCAAAAGCGGTGCCGCTTCTCCGTCCGAAATCCTGCTCTGGACGACTTCTCGGATGTGGATCGGCGTGCCGATCTTCTTCGTCATTTCAG
>JAWXBP010000499.1 GCA_034440135.1 Planctomycetia bacterium | reverse complement strand
CGGCACGCGAGCGCTTCGGCCGTCATGGGACTGCTGACCGGTTCGTTGAAGCGATACGAGGCCAGCCCGCCATGAACGCCGGAGCTGACGTGCTTGAGAAACACGCCGGCGCCGACAAATGGGTCGTTCGCCACGCGCAGTCCCGCGATCCGCGCACTGCGCAGCAACATCAATTGCCAGCCAAGCTGGCTGGTGTCGCCTAAATCGCCGGGGCGGTAACGCCAGCCGCCGGTGTTGGGATGTTGTGCCGCGAGCGTGTACATCACGGCCCGTTCGACCGGACGGCGCAACTCCTCGTCGGCAGTCATACCGTAGGCTTCGGCGAGAGCGACGCCCGCCATGCCGTGGCAATACATGCTGGCGAAAACATCGGCCTTGCCGGAGAGATTGCCGTTTTCCGCCTGCGAGCTCATCAGAAACCGCAGCCCGTGGCGGACGACTTCGCGATAGGGACCTTCCTGGTGCGTATGGCCGGAGGCCAGGAACGCAAGCAATGCCAGGCCCGTCACGCCGGTATCGGCCTCGATGCCCGCGCCGACGCGCGAGGCGTCTTGCCCAGGGCCCAAGCCAGCACCGTGTTGGTCGGCGTCCCAGCGGCCGTCGCGGCTTTGCACCTTCGCCAGCCAGGCCAGCGACGCTTGCACCGCGGCTTCGGTATCGGCCGAGCCGCCGCCGGCGGCGACGATCGCTTGTTTGTCGCCCGATCGCCGCCACTGGTATTCTTGCGGGAGCGCCGACTGCGTCGTGGGATTCACCGGCGAATGATTTGATTCCGATTGCTGGACCTGCGGCGGGGCGACTTCGACCAATTTGTCGTCGCCAAAAATGGTGGCCGCTTCTTCCGGCGTTTGCACTGGCACGAACATCGATTCCGCGATCGGCTCCGAAAATGGTGCTGGCGGCGCTGAGCCGGATTCACCCGGCGCAGCGGCGATCGGGACTTGCGGCGCAACCGACGGAGTCACCGCTGCCGGTGGTTCTGATATTTCGACCGCCTCGATGGCAGGCGGATCGACGGGCGGCGCTTCCACTGGCTGAACGTCAGGCGGAGGCGGCGTCTCGGTCACTGGTTCGACGAGGTTTTCTGCTGGAACGTCGTCGGTCCCTTCGAGCAGGGCCATTTCCGCGTCGCTCAGCATCGTGACGCGCATCGTGCCGTCGCCCGGACCTGGAGGACCAAGCGAACGAACCACCGGCACCGTCGTGGCCATGGCGGCGAGCAACACGTGCGCCCAAACCGACAGCACGATGCAGCGGCGCAGAGGTTCCGCGGATCCCCAGCGCGAGCGCAGTACGAGCGGCAGGGCCACGGTGAGTATCACCAGCCCCGACCAAATCACGCCGCAGACCACTTGGGGCCAGGCGAAGACGGCGATGAGGGGCGCGTATACCATGATCCGCTAGCGGCACGGTTACCGCCGCATCGACTCTCCGATCCGCACCGAAATTCCCAGGTCGTCGATGCCGGCCTGGCGACAGGCGTTGAGCACCGCCACCACGCGGTCGACGCGTCCGGAGCCGTCGCCGCGGACGATCACGCCTTGCGACCCATATTGTTTTCGAGCGTGGCTTAAGGTTCGCGTGAGTTCTTCGAGCGTGATCTCCTCGCGATCGAGCGTGATCCGGCCGTCCTGGTAGACATTGACGATGCGGGCGGCCGGGGCGACCTGCAGCGCGCCGCGATCGGCCACGCGCGGCACTTCCAGCTTGAGCCGCCGTTCCATGTCGGTGAATTCGGTCCCGACGAGAAAGAACACGATCAGCATTAACACGACGTCGATCATCGGCGTCAAGTTCAATGCCGGCGGCTCGTCTTGGATCGTTTTGAGAGGCATGGTGCGAAAGGTGGGAGCTCGAATTACGCCGCCTTCTTGATCCTCAACCCCTTCGCTTCCTGAATCGCTTCGGCGGAAATGATGCCAATCAGTTCTTGGCCCGCGGCGTCCAGTTCGATCGTGAGTTGATCGACCTTGCCGACGAAATACAGGTACGCGATCAGCGACGGGATCGCCACGGTCAGGCCCGCCGCGGTCGCCAGCAGCGCTTCGCTGATACCTTGGGCAAGCATCTCGGCTTTGCCGAGGGCTTCGCTCGTCGCCAGCGCGTTGAACGATGTGATGATGCCCATCACTGTGCCGAACAGACCAATCAGCGGCGTCACCGTGTGGAGTCCGCTTAACACGCGCAGGTAACGTCGCAGGCTGGTGACAATCCGCTCGCCGGCGTCCATCACGGCCTGTTCCATTTCCACGGACGAACGGCCCCATTTCTTGGCCGCGACCGCAAACACGCGGGCGACCGGCGTGCCGTTTTCCTCGCACAGCGCGAGAGCGCCGTCGCGATCGAGCTGCCCTTCGCGAACCTGGTGCAAGAACCGCTTGATGAACGGCCGCGGTGCAATCCGCGCGCGGCGCAAACTGACAGCCCGCTCGAAAACGAAGATCAGCAGCACCACAGAACAGCCTGCGAGCGGAACCATTGTCGGTCCGCCGGCCATGACCATGTCCCACAGACTTTTGGTCGGCACGTGCAGTTCCGAGGTGTCGACGCCTTCCTCAGTCGCTTCGGCGGGTATCTCGTCGGCCGCGAAGATTGAGTGGGCGCCGCCGAATGCGACGCCGAGGAGCACCAGCAGCAGGCCGGCCAGTTTTCGCGGGCGCAATTTGAGTCGGCGTGCCAGAGCGTGCGCCGTGGCGAGTTTGCGCGGCGGAACCCCGGCGCTGGCGGCCGGCTGTTCACCGCGTGCAACTGACTTCGGTTGACGAGTCTCCGACATGGTCCGCCCCGGCTGCCGCGCTCGATGAGTGTTCGCCCTGTGCTGCTAAGGTCGTAGGTCGCCAATGCAGTGTCCGGAAATGCGGCGAACCGAGCGTCGTCGTTTGGCAACGTGTTCCACGCGCCGCACGCCGCCGCTCAGTTCGGCCAGCCCCCCTGCATTGTTCGCATCGCGACTATTCCGTCGGCGTGCCGGTCGGCAGCGTGCCGTCGTCTCCGCCGCAACGATGGAAGTGGTTGTGGTCGATGTAGATCACTTCACGCGAGTCCTCGTCTTCCAGCGTATGCGGCAACGGCCAGCCGATCCGCGTCGTCTCGCGGTAGTACACAGTGCATTTGTAATGGGCATGGTGGAGTTGCGCCGGTCCGATGAGCGGATAGACGCGCGGCGGATCGATATAGTCGGCGATCGGCTCTTTGACGATCCGCACGTCGTTGCGCTGGACTTCATGGATAAGCGGAATGCCGCCCTGCGTCGGGTGGATTTCCTCCAGCGCCCGCATGACTTCGTCATCGCTGGGCGGATCGAGCGCGGTCACGGGTCCGCCTTCGGTGAGCGGTCCCAAGATCGGCACGCGGTTATAGCGCTCTTCCATGTGGAACCGGTCTTCCGGCTTCTTCTGGAAGTACGGGCTCACCGGGATCGGCACGCCGAGCGCACTGTTGAAGGGGCCCATATTCGGGCCAGTCAAGGTAAAGCCGCCGCAGCCGGTCAGACTGACCGCGCCCAAGACCAGCATCAGCAGCGAGCACTTCGACACGTATGTCAGAGACATGCCTCGGACCCCTCGACATGGAATGGCATCAAGCGGGAAAGCGGAGCGCCGCTTCCTGCCGTGCTATTTATCGAGTCAAACTGTGCCCGACTTGCAGGTTTTTCCGGTCGTATCGCAAATTCGGCGTGTGACGGAGGATTTAAAGCGCCCGAATGGGCATACGCCCGGTGAAGCCAGGAAGGATGGGAGTTTCGCGAAAGCCTTGCAGGGTGCGGCTAGCGCCGTCCCGGGTAAAGCCAGCGCAGCAAGAAGGGCCGCGGGGCCGAACGCGATTGAGCGGCATCGAATCGCAACACCCGCGTACGCGCGACGGCGGGCTGCTCAAGAACTGGCTTGTTGGACGGCTTGGGGGTCATCCGTGACCTCGGCGGGCTTTGCGTAATGGTGACTGGGAGGGCGCAACTTAACCCCCGGCGGGATTGCGCGCCAACGGCAATTATTTCGCTGTCTCCCGCCGGTTCACCGGCGTTATAATCGGGCCGAAATCAACCGCATCGCGCCTTTCCATTGCCCACGGAGATTGCCCGCCATGACGCCAGTATCCCGTCGATTGTTCTTGGGAGCTTCAGCCGCCGCGGCTGGGGCGATGTCGTTGGGCGAGCGGTCGTCGTCGGCCGCCGTCGCCGGGAAACTGCCGGGGCAGACGCCGAACACCAAGTTCGCCGTGAATGTCGAGATGTGGTTCACCGACCTGCCGTTCCTGGATCGGCTCCGCGCGTCGGCCAAGCTGGGCTTTCCGGCCGTGGAGTTCTGGCCCTGGGACAACAAAGACCTGAAGGCCGTCGCCGAACTCTCGAAAGAGCTGAACCTCGCCATCGCCCAGTTCACGGCCTGGGGCTTCGAGCCGGGCATGAACGACCCGAAGAATCACGCCGCATTTGTCGAAGCCGTCGAAAAGGGTTGCGAAGTGGCGAAGCAACTCGATTGCAAGCTGATGACCGTCGTCGGCGGCAACGATCAACCTGGCATGTCGCAAGAGCAGATGCACGAAAACATCATCACGGCGCTCAAAATGGCGGCGCCGATCGCGGAGAAGAACGACGTCACGCTCATTCTGGAACCGATGAACATCCGCGTCGACCACAAGGGACATTGTCTGTACGGCAGCGAGAAGCCGGTCCGCATCTGCCGCGCAGTCAACTCGACGCACGTGAAGATCAATTGGGATCTTTATCACATGCAGATCAGCGAAGGAGATCTCTGTGGCCGCTTGAAGGATGGCTTCGACCAGGTCGGTTACCTGCAAGTCGCCGACAACCCTGGCCGCAACGAGCCGGGCACCGGCGAAGTTCACTACAACCGCGTGCTGCGCCAAGCGAAGGAACTGGGCTACACGGGCTTCGTCGGCCTGGAATGTCGCCCCCGCGACGGCGAAGAAAAAGCGGCGGAACGCGTGGCCGCGGCGGATATTTGGTAGGTGGATGTGAGTGATGAATGCAACATTCAATTCATCATTCATCATGCTGCAATCTTCATTGAAAACAGGAGGACGCTTCGATGTCATCTCCATCCGCCGAACAGCTCACCTCTAAGAACTGCGTGCCCTGCGAAGGGGGCGTGCCGCCGGTCGGAAAGAAACAGGCCGACGGGTTTCTCGAAAACCTGCCGGGCTGGAGCCTGACGCACGACGCCCAGCGGATTCGTAAGGATTGGGTGGTGAAGAATTTCATGGAAGCGATCGGTTTCTTCCAACGCGTGGCAGCGCTGTCGGAAGACGAAGGGCACCATCCGGACCTGCACCTGGAAGGCTATCGCAACGTCTGGATCGAAATCTGGACGCACGCCATCGGCGGTTTGTCCGAAAATGATTTCATCCTCGCCGCCAAAATCGATCAGTTGCCGGTGCAGGTGAAGAAGAAGTAGTTGCAGTATTCCAGAAGAGCCGGAAGCGTCAGCGCCCGGAGTGAATCGGATAAGTGCGTCGATTTCAGTTCACTCCGGGCGCTGACGCTTCCGGCTCTCAGGAACGATCGTTGTTTCCAGCCAATTCATTGATCCCAATCATTCATGCTCGATATCACCTACCGCTATGACCCGGCCCGGCCGACCGAACATCTTTATCCGGCGGACGGCGCCGAGGCGTTGCGGGCTTTGGAGCAGGGCAATCGCGAATTCGCCGAACTGATCAACCCGCTGGAAGCCGGCGGCGGGCATCATACGTTGTTGATGCCGCTCGACTTAGAAGACCTGGGCGTCGCCACGCGCGGTGAGAGCGTGCTGCCGCAGCGGCCATTTGCCGTCGTGCTGGGCTGCTCCGACGCCCGCGTGCCGACCGAAATGGTTTTCCATCAGGGTTGCAACGATCTGTTCGTGGTGCGCGTGGCCGGCAATGTGCTCGGCAGCGAATGCCTCGGGAGCATCGACTACGCGCTGCACCATTTGGGCGAATCGATCAAGCTGGTCGTCGTGTTGGGCCACAGCGGTTGCGGGGCCGTGACGGCGGCCGTGGACGCCTTCTTGCAGCCGGCAAGTTATCTGGGCGTGGCCTCGTCGCATCCGTTGAGAGCGGTTGTCGACCGGTTGTTGTTGCCGGTCCGCGCGGCGGCGCAGGCGTTGGAACAGGCGCACGGTGTCGACGTGACCTCGCGTGAAGGTTACCGCCGCGCGTTGATCGAGGCGACCGTATCGCTCAATGCTGCGCTCACCGCGGCGACCTTGCATCAGGAGTTCCGCGGCCGGCTGTCGCCGCATATCGACGTCGTTTTCGGTGTTTACAATCTTGTCTCACGGCGCGTGCAGTTGCCAATGGGAGACCCCGGCGAGGTGCGGTTGGCGCATAGCAGCGACGATTTGGAAGGCCCCGAGCGCCTGGCCCGGGAATTGGCCGGCTGTGACGCCATTCGAGGATTGTTGGGCAGCCCGGGCTCAGGGCGAATCGCATGATGATTCAGTTGCGAATGCTGGTCCCGCCCCGCTTTCCCGCGGCGCGCAAGTTACTCGGCATCGCCGCGCTCTTCGGCGCGTACACTGCGGTCGTGGCCTGGGTGGAGCACTTCTATCATCCCGGCCCGCTCTCGCAATACGACTGGGGGCTGTCGGTCATCAACGGGTTGATCCTTGGCAGTCTCGTAACCTTTCGCACGAACGAGGCCAAGCGTCGCTTCTGGGAGGCCCGCACTTTGTGGGGGCAGCTGATTAACGAATCCCGCAATATGCTCGTGAAGATGCACGCCTTGCAGAGCCTCGTCACGGAAGATCGGCGGCGGTGGAGCAAAATCATCGTCGGCTTCGCCCACGCGCTGCGCTTGCACTTGCGCGACGGGCGGCGCCTGCGGGACGTGCCAGGCTTTGAGGACGATCCGCGCGAACCGGAACACATCCCGCTCTATTTCGCCACGCTTGCGCAGGATGAATTGGCCCGCTGGCGGCGCGAGGGGAAACTTGACGACATGGAGGTCTGGATGTTCGACCGCCATGCGCGGGAACTCTTGAACGTCTGCGGCGGGTGCGAACGGATTCGCAATACGCCGATTCCGCTCACCTACCGTGCGCTGGTGCATCGCGGCATCACGCTGATCATGTTCGTGATGCCGGTGCTCATCGCGCAAGACATCGGCTACTGGGCGATTCCGATCATGGCCGTCACCGCGTATTTCGTCTTCGGCGTGGAAATGGCCGCCGTCGATATCGAAGAACCCTTTGGCAACGACCCGGATGACCTGCCGCTCGATAGCTTCTGCCAGACCATCGAGCGTTCGGCGGCGCAGACCCTGGGAGAAAGAGACTTCGAGAAGTTGACCATCTGAGAATCCGCATTGCTGCCGTGATTCCCCTCTCTCCCAGCCTCCCTCTCCGCGTCTCAGCGCCCCCGGGATAAAAAGCGGTTATGCCGCCGCTTCGCCCGCGACCAGTTCCGCCACGCGGACGCAGAAGTTGTCATTCATCACGAGGACCTCTCCCCGCGCGATCAGGCGGCCGTTGACGTAGATGTCGACGGGATCGCCGGCCAGTTTATCCAATGCGACGACCGAGCCTTTGCGCAGCCGGAGCACGTCATCGAGATACATGTGCGTGCGGCCGAGTTCGATCTTCAAGTCCAGCTCGACGTCGCGCAGCAAATCCAGCGTGGCCATCTCGCCCGACGCGGGCGCGCCGGCGAAATCCTCGAACCTAAAGGCCGCTGCGCCGGTCGGCAGCGACGGCCCGGCCGCGTCGATCGAGGCCAGCGCTTGTTCCGCCTGGCGAAGCAAGAGTTCAACGTCCCCCTGGGCGATCTGACCTGGCGCATTCGCCCCCGTGGCAGCCGCTGCGGCAGCGGCCGGAGCGGAGACCCTGGGCGGCGCAGCAGCGGCCGCGGCGGGCATTTTCTTGGAGGACAGCAGCGCTTCGATTTCGCCCTGGCCGAGGATCTTGTCCACGTCCTCGGCGGGCGCTGCTTTCGCAGCCGGAGGCGAAGCGCCTCCCTTGCCGCGCGCTAAGAGCGCTTCGATTTCGTCTTGGCTGACCTTTTCGGAATTGTCGGCCATGGGAATCCATTCCCGCAGACGCACTGGCGTGCTGAACAAGATTGCCCAGCTTGCCGGCGCCGCCTATTGCTCGATGAAGGAGAACTCAGGGAAGGCCACGGAAATCAACAACGGCTTTCCGAGGGCCCGGTTGGTTTTCTCCAAAATCTGGTTTTTCAGCAACCCCAATCCCGCGTCCGTAAAATCTTCCATCCCCGAACTGCGAATGATCACGTTCACCTGGTCGCGGAATTTGAACTGATTGGCTTCCAGCAAGTGCTTGAACTCGCCCGCTTGGGCGGTCTTCACCGTGCCGCTGAGGTGGAAATCGACGAACAGCGTCGTATTCGCGGCCGGTTGGAAGACAGTGATTTTAAAGCCGCCGAGGTCCACTTCCGTGGTTTCATGCGGTTCCGCGGCGTGTTCTTCCCCTTCCTCGCCATGCCCGCCCCCATGCGCGTCGCCGTGGCCTCCGCCATGCGCCTCGGCCTCGTGTGCGCCCCCATGAGCATCGCCATGCGCCTCTGCAGCGGCGGAATCTTCCGCTTCGGCCGGGGCAGCTTCGCCGTTGGCGACGGCGGCGACTTCGGCAGCGGAGGGGACGAACAGGAAGGCAATGACCCCTTGCCCGATGAGAACCACAACCACCAGGATAATAGGCAATAACTTCGACATGGCCGCTAAAGCTCCGCGAACGGGTGACGAATCAACAGGAGTCGGAGGACGCACGGGAAGCGCCGCGCCCACGGATAGCGAGTCCGAGGACGATCAGGTCTCCCACTAGTTCTCTAGCTTATGGACCGTCTCCGCGCCGTCTCCGTACATCTGGGATCGTCGATACAGACGGATTGTGCAGGCGACACCGAATGCGCCCGGCAATCGGCGGGGGATCGCAAACAGGAATCAAACCAAGGATTCGAGATACGATGGCCAGCGACCTACGACTGTTTTTGCAAGAATTCCGCCAGACGTATCGCACCACCGGCGCGATTGCACCGAGCGGCAAAGCGCTCTCGCGAGCCCTGGCGCGCTTCGTCCGGCCGCCGGCGGACGCGACGACGCCACGGCGCATTCTGGAAGTCGGACCGGGTACCGGCGCCGTGACCTGCGCGCTCATTGAATCGCTCGATCCGCGCGACAGCCTCGATTTGGTGGAACTGAACGATCGCTTCGCTGAGCGCATTCGAGAACGCATGGCAGATGATCCCGTGTTCCAGCCGGCCAAGGCGCGGATGCGGTTGTTTCATCAGAGCGTGGACGCATTGCCTGACGAGCCGCGTTACGACGTGATCGTCTCCGGCCTGCCGCTCAACAACTTCGCCGTGGCGGACGTGCGCCATTTGCTCGACGTCATGCTAGGCCGGCTGGCTGTCGGCGGCGTGATGTCGTTCTTCGAATACGTCTGCATTCGCGGCATGAAGGCCATCGTCAGCGGCCGCGCGGAGCGCGAGCGATTGCGCGGTATCGCCGCGACGATGCAGAAGCTGCTCGACGAACGCGAAATCCACCGCGACCTGGTCTGGACGAATCTCCCGCCCGCCTGGGTCCATCACGTGAGGCGCAAGGCTTGAGGCGCGCGACTTCATTACTTCCTGCTCAACGCATCCACCAACGGGTGGATCGCGAAATCGCAGAAGTACCAGATCATGGCGATGGGGAAGAGGATCGTGCCCGCGAAGTAGGCGAGCGTAATCAGCGACTTGCTGCGCGTTCCGAAACGACGGCTGAACCAGAGCGGCGCTAAACCAAGGGGTCCCGCGAACGTCAACAGTAAGAACACCGTGGAGCGCTGTTCCCAGACGTACGTGCGCGGCGGGAAGTTGAGATGCACCGGGGCATCGTCCACCACAGTGATGGCAGATTCCGGCGGTTCCAATCTTGCAAGCTGTGTGGGAAGCACCTGGCAATCCCCCCGCTGGAACAGGGAACTCGAAACGGCGTCTTCTCAAACCTACGTCAGTCGTGCGACCGGGAAATGACTGGGCGGCTCACGGGGCTACTTCGAGCTATGGTTCTGCGTCATCAAGCTATTGGCAGGCAACGACTTGCTGCGCTTTGGCGAAGTCCGCCCCTGAAAGCCAAACCACGATGCGCGCGCTGGCCCTGATCACGATGCTCGTGAATCTGCCGCTGGGGATTTACCTCGGCTGGTGGTGGCAGCACAACTACGGCACGGCGGCGCCGCGTCCGGCGCGCCGCAAGAAAATAAAGCCCGCGCTGCCGCAGACGCCGAGCGAACCCGTGAAAGAGACTGTGCCCGCCGCGCCTTCTGCCGACGAATCGGTCGAGCCAATTCCCGTAGAAGCGCCGGTAGCCGTCGTGCCCGCAGCGGTCGAAGCGCCGCCGCTTGTGCCCACGCAGGACTTGCCGTCAAGCTGGCTGGAATTGCTCGAAGACGCCGGCGAAGTGCGGTCGTTCGTCGAGGCCAGCGTCAAGGTCTTGAAGCTCGAGGTGGGGCGCTACCGCGATCGGCTGGTGATGCTGGAGGAAGAGTCGCGGCAGCCCCAGGAAAATGCCGAAGCGGCTGCCGCCTGCCTCGCGCAGATTGAACAAGCCAACGCCGACTGGCTGGTGCGGCAAGGCGAGGCCGTGGAATGTTTGCAGCAACAGCGCGAGGGCATGGGCTGTCTCGCGTATGTCGGACAACGCCTGGAGGATGTGCTCGTCAATCAGACGGCGCAGATCGAATCGTCGATCAGCAATTTGAAGCAACTCGATCCCATTGCCGATCCCGCTGGCACGCGCACGCATTGCGTGACGGAATTGCAGCGTTTACTCAATCTGGCGCATGAATTGCGCGACGTGATGGCCGACGTGATGTCGGCAATACTCGGCGCGGAAGGTCGCCTGAGCTCGCTCAAGTCCGAGACGCTCACCGACGAACTGACCGGCGTGTGGAACCGCACCGCCGAGGAGCGCAAGCTCTGGGAATTGTTCCGCGACGATCCGAATCATATTCGCACCGTTAGCTTCGGCCTGGTCGACGTCGATGGCCTGGGAAGGCTGAACGACAAGCTCGGCACGCTCCGCGCGGATGGCGTGCTCGCTGCCGTGGGGCGATTGTTGCCGTCCCTGGTGCGCAATGAGCGCGGCGACGATGCCTTGTTCCGGCACGCGGGGCAACGCTTTGGCATGTTCTTCGGCGACACGGGGCCGAACGCCGCAACCAGCAACGTGGAAAAGATTCGCCAAACGCTGGAGTCCACCACGTTTCACTGTGAAGACAACGACTATCAACTCACGATGAGCTGCGCCGTGACCGACGTCCGCCCCGGCGATACGTCCGAGGCGCTGTTGACTCGCGTGGAGCGCGTGGTCCGCTCCGCCAAGCAGGCCGGCCGCAACTGTACGATGCTCGACTCCGGCCAAGGCCCCGTCCGCGTCGACCCGCCGACATTCAAGGTCAAACCACGGGTGATCGAACTAGGATAAATTTAGGTTTGAACCGCAGAGACGCAGAGGGCGAGGAGAGTTAACCGCGAAACACGCGAAATGACGCGAAAGAAATGGAAATGAAAAAACTCCAAAGCCTTCTTCGCATAACAGGCCTGCAATTCTTTATTTCGCGTGTTTCGCGGTTAACTCCTTCGAGTTGTATTAGATTGCCTTGGCCGTCAACTTTGTGATTCGCACTTTCTTGTCCGAGTGCGCGGTCGCGATTTGAATGCCGTCTGAGTGCAAGTCGCCGTCGCGGGCCAGGGCCGGGAGCGCGAAGCGATGGAATTCTTTGGCTTCCGCGTTCTTGAAGAACAGCAACTGGCCGCCGGTGCTGCCGCCCGAGGTCATGATGGCGTAGCCGTCGCGGTGGTATTGAATGCGCCAGGCGGAACCTTTGATATCGGCCGGTTCGTAGCGGTGCGCCGCGGCGCCGGTTTCCCAATCGAAGACGAGGCCGATCGGATCGTGCACTGCGCCCAATGGATTCTCTGCTTTGTGCAATCCGCCGCACGCCACGTACTTGTTGTCCGGACTGAAGTCGATCGTCCGCACGCCGCCGAAATCGACCTGCTGCCCGCCGTTGAAACTGTGCAGGTCCTTCGCATCGAAAGTGCGCATCAACTTTCCGGACGCGATCTCCCATTGCTGCACGACGCCCATCAAATCGCCAGAAAGCAAGTATTGCCCGCTGGAATGAAACTCCACGGTCCACACGGGGCGCTCATGCCCAGCGAATTCTTGCACGAGCGTACCATCCGCGGCATTCCAGAGCCGTACCTTGGCGTCGTTGCCGCACGATGCGAGTACCTTGCCGTCGGGGCTTGCCACCAATGCTCGCAACCAGCCAACATGCGCTTCGACGGTGCGGATGGGCTTCGGCTCCGCAGCGGCGGCAGGCCACCAGATCAGGCGTCCTTCGTACCCGCCGGTGATGAGTGTTTCGCCGGCGTCCGTAAAGGCCAAAGCTCGGACCCAACTCTCGTGACCGGAAAAGGCGACCTTCGCGCCGTCCGCCAGAGCAAATCGTTGTACCGTCATATCCTCCGCGCCGGCGAACACGTATCGCCCGAGCGGATCGAACCGACACGACACGAAGGGACTCGTATGTTCCCATTCTGTCGCAACGTGCGCTAGCGTCGGATCAGCCACAATCGATTGCATAAATCACTCCGCGCCTCAGCGCTTCCGCGGTGAAAATGAGAGGCGCACTAGGCCAACAGCTCGTCGATCGCGTGTGCGGCGGGATCGGCAATCGGGACTTCTCTCCCCGAGAGGTCGAAGTTGCCCATGGGATCGACGCCGACCGCGCGGAGGTACGTGTGGAACAGCGCTCCGTGGTCCACCTGCCGGTCGATCACTTCGGTGCCGTTATCGTTGGTCTTGCCGATCACCGCGCCGGGCTGAATGCCGCAGCCGCCGACGAGCACGCTCCAAGCCTTCGACCAGTGATCGCGACCGTAGTAGAGATTGATGTGCGGCGTGCGGCCGAACTCGCTCAAGACGACGACCAGCGTCGATTCCAACATGCCGCGTTCGGCAAGGTCCTGGATCAACGTCGCGAACGGCGTATCGAATTCGCCGACTTGTTCGAGGTGGAAATCGAAGTTCTCGTTGTGCGTGTCGTAGTTGGAGTGCGAAACCTGTACGCAGGTGATGCCGTTTTCCAGCAGCCGCCGGGCGAGCAGGCAATGCCGGCCGAAATCATTCTTGCCGTAGCGATCCTGGTCCGCCGGCGATTCCTTCGAGACGTCGAACACGTCGCGCTGTTCCATCAATTGGAGCGCTTGCTCGTAGCTGTACGTGTAGGCGTCGGTCTCGGCCGTGCGGCGGCGCTTGGCGAAGCGATCGTTGATCTGCCGCCGGAGGTTATTCCGCGCCTGATCGGCTTCAATCGTGAGCGAAGCGTCGCGTGCCGTGTTGGCCGGCGGATTGCCGTTCCCGAGCGCGATGCTGGCGTACTTCGCGCCCAAATAGGCGGAGTCATTCCCGCGACCGCCGCCACCGCCCGGCGTGATGCGGATGTGTCCCGGCAACGGGCTGTCATCGGGCATGTTGCACTTGGCGACGACCGCGCCGAGGTGCGGATGTTCCAACCCGGCCATCGCGCGGCGGCCGGTGAGCATCAGGTACGCCCCTTTGCCGTGATCGTCCTCGGCCGTGTTCACGCCGCGGATGAGCGCGAGGCGATGCATCTGCTGCGCGGTTTTCGGTAGCAACTCGCTAATGTGCAAGCCCGGCACTGAAGTGGGAATCGCACGGAAGGGGCCGCCAGTATCGGTGCCTGGCTTGGGATCCCAGCTCTCCATTTGGCTCAGTCCGCCGTGCATGTTGACGACCAGCACGCGCTTCTGCTGACTCGCCAACTGCGCCGCGGCCGCTGGCCCAACAAAGGCCCCCAGGCCTCCAACGACCGCGCCGGCCGCCATGGTTCCCAAGAACCGCCGCCGCGCCATCAAATGTTCCGCGGACCCGCAGGAGTAATCGCAGCGCATGGGGAGAGGTTCCTGGAGAGTTTGAAGTTTTCGTATGCGAGTTTGAAGTTTTCAGTGTTCAGTTTTCAGTGACATTCAGTTTCCGAACTCATTGCTCATCACTACTCCCGTCTCTCTCCGCGTCTCTGCGCCTCCGCGGTGAAAACGACCTCGACCTACGATCCAAAGCGGAACTCCGATGACGTGATCAGCGCCCAGACAATTTCTTGCACGGCGGCGGCGCGGTCTTGTTCGCGCCCAGTTAGGTACACGGCAAGACCTTCGACTTCTTCGCTGGTCGGTTGACGCGTGTAGATGGCGAAGTACAGCTCCGAGGCGAAATTCGCGACGTCAGTTTGCGCGACGAGTCGTTCCGTGAGATTGCCGCCGCCCGGCGCGAGCCAGGAGCGCAATTCGCCACCGTTGGCGAAGTACAGGGCTTGATCGGCCGTGGCCTGGAAGACTTGTTGCGGCTGGCCGGGCGCGCCGCCGAAGAGATTCACGAACACGCCGACGTTGCCTTGCAAGTTGTCGTAGACCTTCCGTTCGACGAACAGGGTCCGCGCCGAGGCGCGTTGCTCGGGCGATTCGGCGGCGCCTTCGGCTGGATGTGCTGCGTCCCATTCCGCGCAGGCGGCTGCGCGCTGTTGATCCAACACGCCCAAGGCTTGCCAGGTACTCCAGGCCATCTGCTCCGGCGTGAGCTGCGTGAGACCGCTCGCCAGGCAGCGTTCCGACCAACGGGTTTGCAGCTTCGCATGCGCTTCATCGAGCGCACCTTCGGCCGCGGCAATCGCACCCTGCGAAGCTTCCACTGCCGCGACGGCGGCCTTTAATTGCTCGGCGGTTTGTTCTTGAGCGCTCAATTGCTCCTGCAGGGAGGCCAGCAGGACGCGAGCGCCGTCGACGTCCGCGCTCGCCGGTTCGACGGAGGCAAGCGGCGCGTTGGCGGCTTCGACGGTAGCGGTCAGTTTCTGCAATACCTCGCCGCGGGCAGCTCGGCGTGCTTCAAATTCGTCGACAGCGGCGCGATAGGCGGTCATCGCCTTGAGCCACGAGAGTCGCTGCTCCGCGACGGCGGCCGCTTGTTGTTCGCGATGGAGCACGGCGATTGCGGATTCCCAACCGGCGACCAATGGAGCGGCTTGCGTCCGCAGCGTTTCGACTTTGGCCGTAAGTTGCGCGACTGCCTCGCGCTGCGCGCCGGCGGCCGCTTCCTTCGCCGATACGTCGCTCTGGCATTGGGTCATCGACTGCGTGAGACCGCTGAGATTGGCGGCGATCGAGTCGCCGCGGTTCTTCACCGTGGCGACCGCCGCGGCCAGTTCTTGATCCTCAGGTAATTGCGCGGCCGCTTCGGCCGCCTTGGCCGCGGCTTCGGACAGCGCTTGTGCCAACAACTGCTTTGCCGACAAGTCCGCCTGCGTGGTGGTCATCGTCGCCTGGGCATCGCGCTGTGCTTGCTCCGCCGCAGCCAGCGCCGTTTGCGCCTGAGTTACTTCCGTCGCAGCTTGCTCTTCCGTTTTCTTGGCGGCGGCGAATTGCTCCCGTGCAGCTTCTGCGGCCTTGGCAGCCGTTGTGACGGAGTCCTCACATTGTTTGCAGGCGGTTTGGCAATCGTTTACCAGCGGAGCGGCGCTCACCGCGAACGCTGGCGTCTCGGCCGGCAATTCCAACGATCTTGCATAAGCGCGGGTCAACGCAAGTTCGCGGAGCATCGCGCGCAGATCATAACGCCGCGCGGCGATCTCGTCGGCCAGCAATTCCAGTACTTCAGGCTGCGCGGCGGGATTTGCCGTGTGGATGAAATCCACCGGTTCCACCAACGCGCGGCCGAACACGAAGCCCCACAGACGATTGGCGATGTTACGATTGAACGCCCGGTTCTTGCCGTCGGTGGCCGAGTTGGCCAACATCGCACGGCGGCTGTGTTTGGGAACCGAACGCACTTTGTCGGCCGGCGCGACCAGATACTCATCGCCTTTGGCGAACGTCGGCTCCGGCAGTGGCAATCCGCCGGGCAGCGTCGGGCCGATGGTGCCTTTCTGGTTCGGATCGAAGACTGATTGATACGCCGTATCCCCCTCGGCCTTTTCCGCGAGTGAGATCTTGTTCTCCGCGTCGGTGAAGAGTGCAGTGCGATTCAGGAACGCCAACAGCCCGTGGTAATCTTCCTGGTGATAGTCGTTTACCAGCGGATGATCGTGGCACTGGGCGCATTGCAGGTCCATGCCGAAGAACATCCGCCCCACATCGCGTGTCAATGCAAAGGGTTCGCCGTCGCGATCGAGATAAAACTTTGCCGCTGGGCGCGTGGCAGGATCAGCGCCGTCGGCAGACAGAATCTCGCGCACCAATTGATCGTACGGCTTGTTCGCCACGACTGAGTCGAACAGATACTTCCGCCACTCGGCCGTCGGCACGTTCTTATCGGCGCGGCGTTCCATCAAGGTCACGTCGAGCCAGACCGAAAAATGCCGGGCGAATTCCGGCGTGGCGAGCAAAGCGTCAATCAGCCGGCTGCGTTTATCAGGCAAAGCGTCCGCCAAATACGCTTGGGCCTCGGTCACCGAGGGCGTGCGACCGACCAAATCGAGATAGAGTCGCCGGCAAATCGTGGCGTCGTCGGCCTCGGCGGCGGGACTGCCAATCAAGCCGGACTCGATCGCCGCGTCGATGCGTGCATGCAGCGGCGGGACATCGTCGGCGCGTACTACGAGAACCGAAGTTGCCGGCAGCGCCAGGAGCGCAGCCAAACAGATGCCAATGAAGGTAATGGGGTGCGAACGACACATGGGGTGGGATCGGCGTAGGCGGGAATCTATCAACACATGCCGATGTGTCGCTCGTCAGTATGCCAATCCCCCGGGCCAATTGCAAGTCTGTTTCGACCCCTTGCCGGAGGGGGCGACTCAATGGCAATATCCTCTTGAAAGCGTCGTATCCCTTTGTGTTTCCCCCAAACTGGACCTAGAATCCCCCTAGTATTGGTGGACGCCGCGACCTCTCAGCAGAACCGACGCGTTCTCGATCACGGCGCCCGCGCAATGGCTCATGAAGGAACTTGAACCATGTCCATGTTATTCCAAGCACTCAGCGGAGTCGCCACGATCGTCTCGATTATCTGCTTCATCATGGTGGTGATCGCCATGTTCAAAGCGGGAGACACGACATTGGGCATTGTGTGCATCGTGCTCCTCTTCTGCGGGTTCGGGCTTGGAGGTCTGATTGCCTTCGTCATGGGTTGGGTGAATGCTGCAAAGTGGAACGTGCAAAAGATCATGCCAATTTGGACCGCCGCGTTTATCGCAGGCATTGTTTTGAGTATTCTGACGTTCATGACGATGCCACAGCCCGCAATCGGCGGCTAGGACTGCCCGTTGACGCGTGAGCGTCTCGCGCAGCATCATGGGAAACTTGACGCGGCGTCACCACTGCGTGGCGCCGCGTTTTTTCGTAGGTCAGGCTATCCAGCCTGACTTCCCCGTCGTCGCTGCAAACTGTCAGGCTGGAAAGCCTGACCTACAACATGCCTACGGTTTCTCCCGGCAAACTTTACGATTTCCCGGCCTACTACGATTTGATCTTCGGGGCCGACTGGCGCGAGGAATTCAATTTCCTTCGCGCGGCGTTCGATCGCTATGCCGCGCGCGAGGTGCGACGGGTGTTCGAGCCGGCTTGTGGCACCGGCCGGCTGCTCGTGCGTCTGGCAAAAGCCGGCTTTCAGGTTTCCGGCTTGGACCTGAACGCCGCGGCCGTGGAGTACTGTCAACGTCGCTTCGAGCGCTTGCGCCTGCCGGCGCACGTGTTTGTCGCCGACATGGCCGCTTTCAAGCTCAAGCAGCCGGTCGACGCGGCATTTAATCTGATTAACAGTTTCCGACATCTTCCGGACGAGCAGGCGGCGGCCGCGCATTTGAAGTGCATGGCGAAATGTCTCGCGCCCGGCGGGATCTATCTGCTCGGCCTGCACCTGACGCCAGCCGGCAAGCAGGTCTGCACCAAGGAAACCTGGTCAGCGAAGCGCGGTCGCGTCAGTGCGCGCTCGACGATGTGGTCGGCGGGCGTGGATCGCCGACGCCGTCAGGAACGCGTCGGCATGAAGGTCCGCGTGACCGCTGGCGAGCGCTGCCTCGCGTTCGAGGACGAAATGATCTTCCGCACCTACACCGCGGCGCAGATGCGCTCGTTGCTCGATTCCGAAAAGCGGCTGGAACTCATCGCCACGCATGACTTTGCGTACAACCTCAACGAACCGCTGGAAATCGACGGCCGAACCGAGGATGTGATTTTTGTCTTACGCAAACGGGGGTAGTTGAGCGCGGTCAGTGATGTGCGCGGCGTTCGATGATGAATATCCGGTTCGGCATGAAGTAGCCCCAAGGGGGCGATAGATAATAGCCAGGGGTGCAAACCCTCATGTTTACCCACAGTTTTATCGCTTTGGGAGCCGAGTCGTGAGGGCTGGGGTGGCGAGAAGTTGAGGTGGGGG
>JAWXBP010000498.1 GCA_034440135.1 Planctomycetia bacterium | reverse complement strand
CGCCGCCGCGGCGGCGCTGGCGTTTTCCTATGGAGACCGCGAAGTCTTCCGAGATTTCTCCACCAGCGTCATGCGCGGCGACAAGATCGGCGTGATGGGACCGAACGGCGCGGGCAAAACGACGCTGCTGCGCGTGTTGCTCGGCCAGTTGCCGCCGCATTCCGGCACGGTGCGTCTGGGCACCAACCTGCAAATTGCCTATTTCGATCAACTTCGCCAGCAACTCGATGAAGACCAATCGGTGCAGGACAACGTGGCCGACGGCTCCGCATCGATCCAGTTCAACGGCCAGTCGCGGCATGTGATCGGCTACCTGCAAGACTTCCTGTTCAGCCCTGAACAATCGCGGGGGCTGGTGCGGTACTTGTCCGGCGGCGAACGCAATCGCGTCTTGCTGGCGAAGTTGTTCGCTAAGCCGGCCAACGTCTTGGTGCTCGACGAGCCCACGAACGACTTGGACGCGGAAACGCTGGAGTTGCTGGAGGACCGGCTCGTGCAATTCGAAGGCACGGTCTTGATGGTCAGCCACGATCGCACGTTTCTCAACAACGTCGTCACCAGCACCATTGTGTTCGAAGACGATGTGGTGCGCGAGTATGTGGGGGGCTACGACGATTGGCTGCGGCAGCGGACGTCACGAGTGGCTAGCGAGTCGGCGGCGAAGCTGGCCTCGCTGAGACCTGCGCCACAGCGGACGGACCTGGAGACCGCCGCCGGCAAGCCAGCGCGCAAGTTGACGTTCAAGGAGCGACAAGAACGTGAATCGCTGCCCGCCTTGATTGAGAAGATCGAAGCCAAGGTGGCGGGGCTACATGCGGAGATGGGCGATCCGGACTACTATCGCCGATCGGGTCAGCGCATCGCGGAAGTCGCCGCCCAACTCAAGCGATTGGAAAGCCAACTCGCCGACGCTTACGTGCGCTGGGAAGCACTGGAACTGCTCGCCGAGTGAACCCCGTGCGCCGCGATTACGCGTGGCGCAGGGCTTCGATCGGGTCCATCAATGCCGCGCGGCGCGCGGGATAGAGGCCGAAGACCACGCCCACCAGCACCGACACGCCGAAGGCCACGCCCACGCTCCAGGCGGCGATCATCGGGTCCAGGTCGCGGATGACCGGCGGAAGACTTGCATACAACTCGGGGAGAAAATTCTCCGTGAAGGAACGAACTCCCCACACAAACGGCCAGCAGAAGAAACCGAGAATCACGCCCAGCAGTCCGCCGGCGGACGAGAGCACGATCGTTTCGGCCAAAAACTGGCGGATGATGTCCCGCTGTTTGGCGCCGAGCGCGCGGCGGACGCCAATTTCCCGGGTCCGCTCTGTCACCGTGGCGAGCATGATGTTCATGATGCCGATGCCGCCGACAACCAGCGAGATGCCGGCGATCAGCACCAGCAGCACGTTGAACAGCATCTGCAAGATCTCCGCCTGGCGGAGCAATTCCTTGGGGACGATGATCGCGTAGTCGAGATTCTTGTGATATTTCTGTAAGAGGATTTCGATGATCGCTGCCGTGTCGTCCACCTCCGACACGTCGCCGACGGTGAACGTCATTTGGCTGAGTTCGACCACTTCGAACTCACGGGAACCGGCGCCGCGCGAAGACATGACACGGTCGCCGATGCGCTGTCGCAGCGTCTCCAATGGAATGTAGACGTCGGAATTGTAGTCCTGGCCGGAAAAACTCCCGCCAATGGCGCCTGTCGGCGTGCGATCGTGCGTCTGGCCGACGACCTTGTAGAAATCCTGGTCGATTTGGATTTCTTGCCCGATCGGATCTTCGTACGGAAACAACTGCTCCGCGGTCGTGTGCGCGATTACGCAGACGTTTTCGACCGCGATCGCGTCGCGATCGGTAATGAAGCGGCCACGGGCGAGCCGCAGGCTGTTCATCTCCACATAATCGGGCGTACATCCGACGAGGCGAACTTCGGCCCGCTTGTCGCGGTAGCGCACTTCGCGCGGCAGTTCACGCAACGGGACGGAACGCCGGATCGTCGGGACCGTCGTAGAGATCCGACGAAAGTCGTCGCGCAGCAGCCCGTATGTGAGGAAGAGCCCGGTTTGGCTCGACGTGGAATTGCTCGGCGGCTTGATGCTCCGCACGATAATATTCGTCGCGCCGAGGTCCTTGATCTGCTGCTGCGCCTGATAACTGACGCCTTGCCCCATGGCGACGAGCCAGATCACGGCCGTCACGCCGATCGTGATGCCCAGCACCGCCAGACCTGAGCGCAGCTTATGCAGCAACAGGCTCTTGATGCCGAGGTTTAACGTCTGAAGGAATAGTTCCACGGAGAATCGTCAACAGCCAGGAGTGCGTAGCAAATGGAATGGGAGCTGCGTTGCAACGTGCTATTGCGGCGGACCGCCGGGGCCTCCGAAGCCTCCGCCGCCGCCGAAGCCGCCCTGCTGTTCCATTTGCTTGCGGCGCTCTTCGGCCGCCTTCGATTCTTCCTGATCGAAGAAACCGTCCTGGTTCGTATCGATAAAATCGAACATGCGAATCATCTCTTGCGGAAATTCTTCCTTGCTGACCTTACCGTCGCTGTCCTTGTCCATCTCTTTGAAGCTGGGCATCCGACGTCGACCTCCGCCACCGCGACGACCTCCGCCGGGGCCGCCTTCGCCCGGCGGACCGTTGCCGGGACCGCCTTGCATTCCAGGTCCGCCCGCGGGAGCGCCGCCGGGGCCTCCTGGGCCACTGGGTGCGGTGGCTTCACTGACGTTCGCCTTCGAAGCGCCAAAGGATTTTTCGACGTCGACTTTTTCTTGATCGTCCGAGTCGGTGCGGGATTCTGGGACATCCGAGCGCGGCGTTTGCAGCACGAGATCTCCATCGCTCAACCCGTCCTTAATCTCGATCAGCGTGTCGTTTGTCGCGCCGAGAACCAGTTCGCGTTGCTCCACGGTCTGGCCGCTTTTGACCCAGGCGAACGCTTTGCGACCCTTGGCAACAACGCATTGCACGGGCACCGCAAGCACGCCTTTGTGTTCGCCGATCAAGATGGTGACGTCGGCGGTCATGCCTGGCTTGAGTCCCTCGGCAGTACCGTCGACGCGCACATACGCGGCATATTCCTTGGTGCCGGCGCCGCCGAAGAAGTTCCCCGCTTCGGGCTGGCTGCCGACTTGTGTCAACGAGCCTTGCACTTCGCGACCCTGAACCTTAATGCGGGCCCGTTGCCCGGAGCGGAGCTGCTCGATCTTCGATTCATGCACGAGCGTTTTGACTTGCATCTTTGTCAAATCCGGCAGTCGGATTACCGCTTGATACTGCTTGATCGCCGCGCCTTGTTCGATCTTCGGCGTCTGCTGCCCGCCACGACCGCCGCCGCTCAGATCATTGGCATACACCACCATGCCGTCTTGCGGCGCGATGATCTCGCACTTCTTGAGGTTGTTTTCCAGCCGCTTCAGCTTCGCGGCTTCGAGTTCGTACGTGCCTAGGTCGGACTTGTACTGCGCTTCGGCGGAGTCGCGAGCGCTTTCCAGGTCTTCGAGTGTCTTGGCCTTGGTGAACTTTTCGAGCACCATCTTGGTGGTCTTCTGCAACTCCAGGTCGAGCTTCGCCTTCTGCACCGAGTAGACGTTCGACTGATGCTGCAACGGCGTCGTGTAACCTTTGCGGAGCATCTTTTCGGAATGCGTCGCGATGTTCTCGGCGGCGGCCAAATTCTGCTGGGCAATGACGATATTCGATTCCGCCGTTTGCAGCGCCTGGACGTACGTGCCTTCGAGGTATTCCTGTACGGCGATCTTCGCGGCGTCCAGCGTGTTGCCGGAAGCGATCTTCGTGGCCTCGGCCTTGCCGACCACGTTCTTCTGCGCGTTGAAGTTCTCTTCGATCGTCGAGGAATCCAACAGTGCCAAACGCGTTCCCTTGGTGACCATCGTGCCGTCGGGGATGATCTCCAGAATCGTGGAGCCGCCTTCCACTTCGCACTTCATCTCCACGTTGGCGGCGCTTTCCAGCGTGCCGTCCTCGGTGACAGTAATCACGAGATCGCTCTTCGTCACCGGGCTGGTGACGATGACGCGTTCAGCACTGTCGCCCATCTTGGCGATCGCCACAATCGCGCCGAGTCCGGCGCCCAGGACCACGACCAACGTGACCAAGCGCACCAGCACTTTGCTGCCGCCGCGCTTTTTCGGCGCCGAGAAGTTTTCGGACGGGCGACGCGAAACTTCTTTCACCGTGGCAGCCGGTGTGGATTCGGACTCTTTAACGACCAGGCTCATCGTGAACAACTCCGTGCCGAGTGGCGGATGGCAGGAACGGGCGGGAATTGATTCGTAACCTAACGATTCTAAGTGGCGGCAGACCGTAAAACAATTGCGATACCGGGCATTTGCGGTCGATTCGGTCCCTATTCAGCCTCGGCTCGTGAACTCGGGGCCGTCCTCTTAGGAATTCGACCACCTGGACCCGCCGAGCATACTTTTAACCCCGCAGCGGCCGCCGAGTTGTGCGGACCGACCAAAAATGGCCGCCCATTTTCGCCAATGTGCGGGAGAAAGCGGTCCGCCGCCTATTTCGGCAGTAACGCAGCCGAGGGAAACTCGCCGGCCGGTCGTCCCGGCCCGATTTGTTCGGTCGCCAAGGCACTCAGCGGGCGTTTCAGCAGGATCTCGAGCTGCATGCGGGTTTGATGATGCAGATACCGCAGTTCCAGATGGGCGCGCCGCAGCTTGGCTAGTCGGCTGAGTTGCTGAGAGAGTTCCGCCGCGTCGATGGCCTGTACCTCGAAAGCCTGCTCGATGCTGGCGATCGACGCCTGCATCGAGGGCGCGACTTGCTCGTCGTAGTAAATCAGTTGCCGTTCCATCGGGGCCAGCAGAGCGTAGGCCCGGGCGACCTCCCCCAAAGTGGTCGATTCCGACAACCTCAGATCGGCCCTGGCTTGGCGGGTGGAGGCCAGACCAGCGGCGATTTCGCCCTGGTTGAAGTTCCAGAGCAACAAATCCGTCGCGAAACGGGCGCCGAGGTTGTCGTTATCGTCGTTGAAGGCTTCGTTGTAGCGCGGGCTGAGCGTCAGATCGGGAATCGCCTCGGCCCGGGCTAAGTCGGTGCGGCGTTGCTGTTCGCGAATCCCCCAATTGCCGGCGCGGAACTCAGGACGCACCTCGCGAGCGACCGCGATCACGCGTTCCAACGGAACCGCCGGCACGCGGACCGTCTGCAAGCGATCCGCCAACTCCAGCGGACGCGGGTTCGTCATACCCATGGCCTGAGCCATGACCAGCCGGGCTTGTTCCAATTCGGTGAGACTTTGGAGCCGCTCGAATTCAGCCTCTTTGGCGGAGGTGTCGGCCAGCAGGCGGTCGACTTCGGTGATGACGTTCTGTTTCGCCCGCTCGTTTTGCATGTTGGCGAAGCGCAGGTTCAGATCGCTGAGATATTGCTGCTGCTCGGCCAATTCCTGCAAATACAACACCTCGGCCGCGGCGTTGGAAACCTCCAGCAGCACGAGATCCGTTTCATAATCGAGTTCCCCGCGCGCCCGTTGCTCGGCGGCATCGGCGGCCGACATGCCGCGTTGGCGTTTGTGGCCGATCGGCACGGTGAAATCAATACGCGTCGTGAGCGACGGTGCGTCGTCGCCATCCACAGCGCCGTCGGCGTCCATCACCAATTGAGGGTTGGCGAACAACCCGGCGCCCAGTCGCTCCGCGCGGGCCAGGTCGATTTCCTGGGCGATCGACGCCAGTTGCGGATGATTGTGTTTGGCGAATTCCAGCACTGCGGCCAGCCGCACGGGACCGGAGCCGAGCATGTCCGCCCCAGTGATAATGTATTCGGTGTTGATCAGCGCTCCGTCACTGGGCGAAGCGACCGCATCGTCGCTGGCCAGGGCGACGTCATCGGTGCGGAAGTCGTCCTGGCTGCGTTTTGCTGGAACATTTTCGTTGGCCGACACTGCGGCGACATCGCCCAGCTCTTTCTCGGAAGAGTTACGCCAAGAACTCGTGGTCGTGCAGCCGCTCAACCCCAGCAGTCCCATCACGATCAGGCGCATTCCCAGCCGGCACGCGGTAACCCGAGCGCGGCGCCGCGACGGTGGGGGTGCGATGATCATCAAGGCAGCGCAAGAGTGGTGTAGAGAAAAATCTGCCGCCGAATTGGCGGCGGAGCGTAGCAAAAGCCCGTCACCGTTCCAAGTGCAAGGAAACGCGTGCTTCCGATGCATGAGCGTGGATGCGAACAGTCTTAATCCATCCCCAGTTGCCTGAGCGATCCCGGCCGCGCAGAACACCTAGCACGCGCAGAATGTGCCATTTTGCAGGCGCGTTAAATGCCATGCTTCGCATGTTGCGTAATTCATTGCCTCATTGAGACTTGCGACTCGCGACACGAATGACTGTAGTGATTCATTTTGAGGTTCCTGGACTGGAGCGCAGTTCCGCCGCCGAAGGCCGGCGTATGGACGACGCCTGAGGATGCGGCTAGGCTGCTGTATTGATCGCGCATTGCTTGTTCCCCGCCGTGGGAGGATGCCGATCTTATGCGCAGAGGGTAGCGGATTGAGCTGCGGCGGAGGGATGGTTGCCGCCGGCGGCAGAGTCGCCGGAACGCGGTCCGGCATCCGGATTGCCCGGATGCATGCGCAAGGACGCCAGCGGAATTGAATTAGGATCGCGCCAGGGCCGAGACATGCGAACAGCCAGCCAGGAACCTTCCCGCCCCTTCTTCGAGCGCTTCGCGCTGCCGATTCTGATCGTGGCGATGTTTTTGCTGCCGCTGGTAGGGCGCGGGGCGCGGCAATCGCTGCTCGGCAACCGCAACGACGTCGCCCAATGGCTGCCGGACAAGTACGAAGAAACGCAGCAGTTTCGCGATTTCCGCAGGCATTTCGCCGACGAGCAGTTCGTCCTCGTCTCCTGGGACGGCTGCACGCTGGATGACCCGCGACTGGAGTTGTTTACGCAGAAGATCGAGCAGGGGATCCAAGACGGCTTCGAGATGCCGCTCGGCCGCAAGAAGCTGTTCTCCTCGATCACCACGGGTCCGCGACTTATCAAGCGACTGGGCGAGGGGCGCTATCCGCTGGAACGCGAAGAGGTGATCGATCGCTTTCACAATACGCTGATCGGCAAAGACAAGAAGATCACCTGCGCGGTGATCACCTTCAACAAATTCGGCGCTGACCTCGGTCAACTGCGCAAATCAGTGGAGTTGATCCGCAACATCGCCTCGAACGAATGCGCGGTGAAGCCCGAGGCGCTGCACATGGGCGGTCCGCCCGTCGATAACGTGGCGCTCGACGAGTCCGGCGAAAGCAGTTTGTTCCGCCTGGCGGGCATCTCCGCCGCTGTCGGCCTGCTGGTGGCCTGGTGGTGCTTGCGGATTCCCAAGCTGATTTTCTTGGTGTTCAGCACCGGAATTTACTCAGCGATGCTGAGCCTGGCGATCGTCTACTACACCGGCACGACGATGAACGCCATCCTGTTGACGATGCCGACTCTCGTCTATGTAGCGGCAATCTCCGGCGCAATCCATCTGACGAACTACTATCGCGAAGCGGTGGAACACGAAGGCGTGCGCGTGGCGCCTGGCGCTGCCCTGCGCCACGCCGCATTGCCGCTGGGCTTGGCGACCGGCACGACCGCCGCGGGATTGCTTTCGCTTTGCATCACTGACTTGGTACCGATCTTCTTGTTCGGCTTGTATTGCGCGTTGGGGGTGCTAGCGAGCACCGTGGTACTTTGCCTGTTTCTGCCGGCGGCGTTGCAATTGTGGCCGTTGCCCTCGCACGCGGCGCACGCCGAGGCGAAGGCAGGAAGCAATTCGTTTGATCCCTTCGGCAGCCGCCGCTGGCGACTGGTGGGTCGCGCCATCGTGCGACACCACAATCTGGTGTCGGCAGGCTGCATCCTGCTGATGTGCGGCGCTGGCTACGGGCTGCGCTACGCGCAGACCTCGATCAACCTGATGCGGTTCTTCTCCGCTGGCTCGGATATCCGCCAAGACTACGCCTGGTTGGAGCAAAACCTCGGCCCGCTCGTGCCGATGGAAGTCATCATCCCTTTCGACAAAGACTCGCCGCTCTCGATGCTGGAGCGGATGCAGGTCGTCGAGTGGATTCAGTTCAAAGTCAGCGAACTGCCCGAAGTGGGCGAGGCGATGTCGGCGCTGTCGTTTTCGCCGACGCCAGCTGCGCTGGCTCAGCGGATTCAGGAAGAGAATCCGAACGCACCGCCTTTGATCGTCCAGACAGTGTCGAACAATATTCTCAAGGATGAACTCGCGCCCACGGGCTATATCAAAGATGACGAAAACGGCAATCAACTCTGGCGCGTGACGGCGCGATTGGGCGCGCTTGATGAGATCGATTACGGTCAGTTCGTCGGAGAGATCCGCACGACGGTCAATACCGCCATCGGCGAGATGCAGGAAGGCTCCGACCCGGGTGCGTTTAAAGGCTTAGCGGAGAACATCAAGTACACCGGGTTGGTGCCGTTGGTTTACAAGGCGCAGCACACGCTGCTCGACAATCTGATCTGGGGATTTGTCGGCGACTGGTTCCTGATCACGATCGTGATGATGTTGGTCGTGCGGAGCTTCTCCGCCGGCATGTTGCTGATGTTCCCGGCCGTGTTCCCGGCCGCGATCGTGTTTGGTCTGATGGGCTGGTCCGGCTTGCTGATCGATACCGGCACGGTGATGACCCCGGCCGTGGCGCTTGGGGTGACCGTGGACGACGTCGTTCACTTTATGCTCAAGTTCCGCGAAGGCCTCCGCATGGGCAAGCGCCGCCGGCATGCGATCATGTTTGCTTACGAGCATTGCGCCCAGGCGATGTACCAAAGCTGGGGCGTGATCTCGCTGGGACTCTCGGTGTTCGCGATCAGCCCGTTCAT
>JAWXBP010000497.1 GCA_034440135.1 Planctomycetia bacterium | reverse complement strand
TCAAACCCAGCGCAAAGCACAAAGGGCGTCCCATAACTGTTGTTTTCCTGTTGCAGTCCAAGTAACTCGCTACGCTCTTGTTCGTCGCGGCGCGCCGCGCGGCTGCACGTCGCCCCTTTCGCATTCCGTATAGCCGGTTTGCTCCGGAAAATATTCATGCGCCGTGGAAACCGGATACTCTCGGCGTGTGGGCGCCCACTCCATCCCGCCCGTAACGCGGCCACGCGGACGTAATCCCCGCAGTGCGATTTGCGCAAGCTGTTTTCAGGATTGCGCAGCGGTAAACCCTCCCAGGTGGGGTCGTCGTACGTATCGCTGGGCGATTGCACACCAAATTCCGGCGGAGAAAATGCCGATCAGGTAAACTAATCCGGTGTGCGGTGCGCTAGCTAGCTGGCGAGGCGCAGATCGGCGGGCGCGCGGCGGCGGGCCACGTTGGAGGTTGTTCAGTTATCCGCCCGCCCATATAATTGCGTGTTCATGGGTATCGGGCTGGAGCGACTTGTTTGACGGCTACACCCAAAATCCTGTTTGTCAGCGACGCTAACGAGAGCGATCGTGCGGTACTGGATCAACTGAGCCGGGACCGCGAAGTCGTCATCGAACAGAGTCCGATTCGGGCGATGGGGCGTCTCTTACGCGAAGAATTCGCGGGCGTCTTTGTTTCCGCCCGGTATCTGGAGCAGGCCTCGCACATCGGCCGACTGCTGGAAAGCCAGAACATCCTGGAGAACATGCCCGACGGCGTGGTCGTCCTGGACTCGGAAAATACGATCATCTGGGGTAACAGCCGGATGCGGGAATGGGCCGGCAGGCCGACCATCGTCGGGATGAATTTTTATCAAGTGCTGAACGGCCCCGAGATCCTGGGACCGGACTTCTGCCCGTTCCACACCGCCCTGGCGACCAAGCGCAGCAGCGGTTCTACGCTTCGGGTGGCAGACAAGTATCTGCAGGTCCACGCGGCGCCGATTTTCGATCGCGAAGGCAAACCCCAGAACTTGATCGTCTCGGTGCGCGACGTGACGCAGGAGACGCTGCAACAAGAAAAGCTGGCGCGCATTCATGCGGCTGGCGTCGAACTGGCCGACCTGTCGCCGGAAGTGTTGTCGAAGATGTCGGTCGACGACCGCATCGAACTGCTCAAGTGCAACATCCTGCACTATACGCAAGACTTGCTGAATTTCGATGTTGTCGAGATTCGATTGCTGGAAAGTGCGACCGGCAAGCTGACGTCGCTACTGGCCGTGGGGCTCGTCCCCGAGGCGCAAAGTCGCGACCTCTACGCTTTGCCGCAAGGTAACGGCGTGACGGGCTTCGTGGCGGCGACTGGCAAAAGCTATTTGTGTGAAGACACGACGCAGGATCCGCTCTATCTCGAAGGTTGTGCCGACGCGAAAAGTTCATTGACTGTGCCGCTCATCTTGCACGACGAGGTGATCGGCACGTTCAATGTCGAGAGTCCGGAGCCGCGAGCCTTCAACGAGAGCGATCGCCAGTTCCTGGAGATTTTCTCGCGCGACGTGGCCGTGGCGCTCAACACGCTGGAATTGCTGGTTGCTCAGCAACAGACCGCGACGTTGGAAAGCGTCGACGCCATTCACAGCGCCGTGGCGCTGCCGGTGGACGATATTCTCAACGACGCCGTCAACTTGATGGAGCGCTACATCGGTCACGAGACCGACGTGATTGAGCGGTTGCAGCGGATTCTGAAGAACGCCCGTGACATCAAGCAGGTGATTCAGCAAGTTGGCCGGCAAATGGCGCCAGCGCAAGCGGTGCTGCAATCCGGCGAAGCCAGCAAGCGGCCCAAGCTGCGGCATCGCTCAGTGCTCGTGGTCGACGCCGATGAAACCGTGCGGAGCGCGGCGCATAGCTTGCTCGAACGTTATGGCTGCATCGTCGAGGCCGCGCACGACGGCGAGGAAGCGATCCTGATGGTTCGCAACCAGCCGTACGACGCTATTTTGGCCGACATCCGCCTGCCGGACATGTCGGGTTATCAATTTATGGTCCGGCTGCAGGAAATGCTGGACTTCGTGCCGATGATCTTGATGACCGGCTACGGTTACGACCCCGGTCATTCGATCGTCAAAGCCCGTCAGGCGGGGCTCAAAGACGTCCTCTACAAGCCGTTCCGGCTCGACATGCTGCTCGACGCCGTGGAGCGGATCGTGCAAGCCGTGCCGATGCCGGCCGAGAAGAGCGCTCCGCTGCCGTGAGCGCCGTGATTTCCACGCTGGGCCTGATCCTGCTGGGTCTCGTCGGGCACCTTCTGCTGTGGATCGAGTTCGTTAATCACGTCCATGCGACGCGCATGCCGCGCTGGGGCGTGTGGTGGCTGACACTCCTTGGTTACGGCTTCCTGGCGATGGCGCCCGCGGCGATTGCCCTGGCGATGACGCTTGGCTGGCTGACGCCGCCGACGAGATCGGTAGCGGATTGGCCGGCGGCCTTGCAGTTCTACGGCGGACTCTGCGTGGCGGTCGCCGTCGTACTGGCGCCGTTGGCGGTGGCCCACCGCTGGCCAACGCCCCTGAAGAACGTGCAAATTCTCGGCGCTGCGCATCGGGACCTTGGCAAAGAGTTGGGCTTGGCCATTGTCGGCGGCTCGACGGGACGACTCATGAATTCGGTGAGGGGCAACCAGGCGCTCCAATTGGAAGTCACGAGGAAGACGCTGGAAATCCCACGTTTGCCGCCCGAGTTGGATGGCCTGACGATTTGCCATCTAACCGACCTGCACTACACGGGCCGCATTCCAAGAGCATTCTTCGACGAGGTCATGCGCGAAGCCAATGCGCTCCAGCCCGACTTGATGCTGATGACGGGCGATCTCGTCGACAAGGCGCCGTGCATCGATTGGATCGCGCCGACGCTCGGAGCGCTGCAGGCGCCGCACGGTTGTTTTTACATTCTCGGTAATCACGACAAACGGGTGCCGATCGATCAGGTCCGCGATGTCCTCGCCAACCAGGGCTGGACAAGTTTGAGCGGCCGCACGCAATTGATCACTGTGCGCGGCGCAACAATTTTGCTGGCCGGTAACGAACTTCCCTGGCTGCCCCCGGCCGCAAACATGAGGCAGGCCTTGCACCCGGACGAGCGCCCGCATCTGCGGTTGCTACTGAGTCATTCGCCGGACCAGATTGCCTGGGCCCGGGCGTACCGATTTGACCTCATGCTTTCCGGACACAATCATGGCGGGCAGATTGTCCTGCCATGGATCGGCCCGGTGGCGGCGCCGTCCCGGTATGGCGTGAAATACGCTGGCGGCGTGTACTACGAGCCGCCCACGTTGTTGCACGTCAGCCGCGGCATCTCCGCGGAACTACCGCTAAGGTTGAATTGCCCCCCGGAACTAGCGCTGTTGGAATTGCTTCGCGGCGCGGCAGGATGACTTGCGCGGATCGCAGGGGTCGCGCCGGGAGCGCCGCCGTGCGACTGTTAAATCCGCGCGACCGCCCAAGTTTGCGCCGGCGAATGGGCGAAGATTTCCGAGAGGGCCGCGCTGCGCGGCCTGGCAGCGAGAATGCTCCGATCATCCATGCGCGCGATCAGAACCGATCAACGTCGTCCAGGAGTGCCGCGCCGCCGTCGCGCTTTGAAGCGTGCGGAGATGGATCATTTCGTTCGCGCGCTATCGCACGACATGACCGCCAACTTGATGTTGCTGGAAAGCTCGCTGCGCGAAGTGCAGGCGAGTTGCGCCACCGGCGGTTCGGCGTTGGGCATGACGCAAGGCCTGGCGCATGTCGAAGCGTGTTTGCAGGAATCGAAGCGGTTCCTGGATGATCTCGTTGCGCTCGGCCAAACGGGCGCCGTGCAAATGGAGCCCGTCCGCGTGGAACTCGGCGGCGTGATCGACGAAGTGCTGTTCGAGCAACAGCCGCTGTTCGACTCCCAGGGCATCCAGTTGCAAATCGGAACGACATTTCCGACGGTCTGGTGCAATCGCAACCGTGTGAAGCAAGTCTTAACGAATTTGATGCGCAACGCGGCGCTGCATGGCGGCGATGCCAAAGCGCCGGCGATCCGCGTTGAGCAAATCGACTGTCCGGAACGATTCCGGGCGAAGTATGGCGAGCAGGCGTGGATGCGCGTGTTCGATAACGGACCGGGCATTCCGGCGCCGATGCGCGAGAAGATCTTCCTCCCCGGCCGGCGACTCGCCAACGCGGCGGCGGAAGGGAGCGGGATGGGCCTGGCCATCGTGCGGCGCGTGGTCGAGCATTTCGGCGGTTTCTCCGGCGTGGACGAAGCGGTCACGCCCGGCACGGCATTCCTGGTTTCGTTTCCGTTGGCCGATTTGGTTCCGCGACCGGATAGTTGAAGTTAAAGGCATGGCGCGTCGCGAGTTGCGACCATACGTGCTACCCGTTACACTTGCCAAAGCAGGCGTTGCGAGGCGACTTGGCGGCGTCCCCTGGCATTTGCAAAACTGGTTAGGCCGATCTCGGTTCCGAGTTCCACAAGGACGTGATTGAGTACCTCGATGCATTTCCCACGCGTCCATTGGTCGGAAGGGATGTTTCTTGTCCCTCAGCACTTCCAGGCCGCTGATGCGCATTGGGACGAGGCAATCCGCCAGCGCGGGCACTGGGACGCGCCGTACCACTACGGCGTACACCGCATCGAATTCAGCGTCACGGCGCTCGAAAACAAGCGGATTCAACTGAACATCTGCGAAGCGCGTTTTCGCGACGGCGCCAGCATTTCCTTTGGCGCCGGCATGGGACCGGGCGTGCCGGACGCGAGCGCCGGCGCCGCGGCTTCCGCGTTGGCATCGGTGGGACTCGAGGAGGCCTTCGCACGCTCCGACGTCGCCCGCGTCTACTTGGCGCTTCCTTCGCAACGGATCGGACAAGGCGGCGCCAGCGGCGCTTCGCGCCGCTTTAATATCGCCAGTCGTCCTCTGCTGGACGAAGCAGGCGATACGGAAGAAGACATCGAGTTTCGCGACTTCAACGCGCAACTGATGGTCGTCCCGCACGACCCTTCGCTGGTCGGCGATCCGCCGCAACTGCAGGGCTACGACCTCCTACAGATCGCCCAGGTCAAGCGGACGGGCGATGCGCGCCCGACGCCGGAATTGAGCGATACTTTCTTCCCGCCGGTACTGGCCATCGACGCCTGGCCGCCGCTCGGCCGGGAATTGATTCTCGGCATGTACGACCGGATCGGCGCGAAACTTGAGGAGCTATCGGCCAATATCGCGAACCGCGGCATCGGCGCGGATACTCAACATGCCGGCGACGTGCAGCGCATGTTTCGCCTCTCGCGTTTGTACGAGGCTCATACCTCGCTAAACGTGCTGTGCCATGCGCGCGGCGTGCATCCGTATTTCGCCTATCACGAAATGTGCCGGATCCTGGGGCAGCTTTCGGTATTTCATCCGAATCTGCGCCCGCCGGAGATTCCGGCTTACGATCACGAGGACCTGGCAGGGATCTTTCGCAAGATTCGCGAGCAGATCGAGTTCCTGCTCGACGGCATGGTCGAGAACTATCAGTGCGTGTACTTCGTCGGCGAAGGTCGCGGCATGAGTGCGCGGCTGCGGCCGGAATGGCTCGGGGCGGGCTGGGAATGGTATGTCGGCGTCCGGCACGCCGAGATGAACGACGCGGAATGCCGCGCTTTGCTACCGCAGTTGAACTGGAAAATCGCCAGCGAAGCGGAAGTCGAAATCATCTTCACCGGCCGTAAGCGGGGCCTGGATTTGATCGATGTTTTGAGAGCGCCGGCGTCGATTCCGGCCAGCGAACAGGAATGGAGCTTTTATCAGGTGCAACGACAGGGTCCCGCCTGGGACGCCGTGGCGCGCGAGCGGACTTTGGCAATGCGCTTGGCGGAGCGATTGATTGGCAATAAGGATAACTTGAAGGGTGGCCGCGACCTGGTGCTGGGCCTCCCGAACAATCGCAAGGTGACGCTGCAATTCGCCCTCTTTGCGGTGCCGGTCAAGACATGACGCCCAATTTCGCGCAAGCCGTCGATCCCGTTTTCCTGCACGTCCTGCGGCTCCTCGAGCGCTTGGATGCGGGCGAGAATCCCGATCCCGCCGAGGCGAAGCGCGGCATCGACGTGACGCTGCAGCAGGCGGCCATGGCACTGGGGCATTCGGCGCAGGCCAAGGAATGGGAAATCGCCAAGTACGGCCTGGTCGTTTGGATCGACGATCTGCTGATTAACTCTCAATGGGAACACTATCAGGAGTGGGCCGACAATTATTGCCTGGAAGCGGAACTGTACGGCATCCGCCTGGCCGACGAAAAGTTCTACTCCGAGGCCGAAACGGCCAAGAAGTTGACGTCTAGCGACGCCTTGGAAGTGTTTTATATCTGCGTGGTGCTGGGCTTTCGCGGCATGTACCGCGATGCCTTCGGCGCCGAGCGCACGGCGGCGGCCCTCGGAATGCCAGCCACGCTGGAAGCCTGGACCCAGGAAACCGGCAAGTCGATTCGCGCCGGCAGGGGGATGCCTTCGGTCGTCGGCAATGCCCGGCCGGGCGAAGGCGTGCCGGCGCTGCGGGGGTATGGATCGCTCTGCTGGACACTGCTGGCGTCGGCTATCACAACGCTCGTGGGAACGCTGCTGATCATTACGCTTTGGCCTAAAGACTGAGCGCCAATAGAGGATCGAGACTCACGTGGGACGCATCTGGCAGTTTTTTAAAGATCTCGCGCTCAACATCGTTCGAGCGCCCGGTCGCTTCGCGCAGCTCTCGGTGCCGGCGATCGCGGCTACGCTGTCGGTGTTTCTGCTGTTGTCGTTTCTGGTGATTGTCGTTCTCATCGGTCGGTTCGACGATTCATACGTTGGCCCCTGGGCGCATTTCACGCAGCGAGGTTGGTCGAGCATCGGCATCATCCTGTGCCTGATCGTCACGCCAATCGTCGTCTACTACGCGGTCCGTCTCTGGCTCGAAGGAGACGTTTCGCGGTTTCCGGACATCGACTACGCCTGGAAACGCGGCCTGGCGGAAATGGAGCGGGCCGGACTCGACCCCACGATGGCGCCCATCGTGCTGGTGCTGGGCGGTCGCGACGCGCAGGACGCGAAAGCGTTGGCGGCCGATCCGCGGCAGGGGTTTCGGGTGCGCGGCGCCCCGGAAGACCCGGGTTCGGGCGTGGCGATGCAGTGGTTCGCGGGGAAGCGATCGATCGTGCTCGTGGCGACCTTCGTGGGTCAGCTCTGCGAGTTGGCGCAACTGTCCGATGGCGCTACCGACGCTCATGCCGCGGAAGATGAAGTGTCGCCCTCGCTCACCGAGAGCGGGCGCACGATGATGCTCGGCGATCCGCGCGCCGCGACGCCGCGATCGGTACGACCGCAGCCGACGCGCGAAGGGACGGCCATGATCGAGGGGACGATGTTCGTCCCGTCGGGCGAAGGCTCGAAGACGGCCTTTATCGCGATCAGCCAGCCTGGCGTGATTCAAAAGGCCGCGGCGCGGATGAATTCCGATGCGGCGGCGGAACAGCAGTTGCGTCTGCGCTATCTCTGCCGGCTGCTGCGGCGACTGCGACGCCCCTATTGCCCCGTCAATGGCATGATCGCGCTGACGCCTTACCAGCATCTGCTGCGCGAGGCCGATGCCGTGAGCCTGGAAACAGCGCTCCGCGCCGACCTGGACGTGGCGTTCCAGACCTTAATGGTCCGCTGCCCAACCTCGGTATTGGTGACGGGCATGGATCTGGACCGAGGCTTCGACGAACTGTCCCGCCGGGTTGGAGAAGAACGGACCACGAAGCAGCGCTTTGGCAAGGGCTTTGAACTCTGGCGTCCGCAAAGCGATGAAAACATGCACACTGCCGTCCGTCACGCCTGTGCGGCATTCGAGGACTGGACGTACAAGCTGTTCCGCGAGCCGGGCGCCTTGGAAGAACGAGGAAACCGGGATTTGTTCGCCCTCGTTTGCCGGATGCGCGGCCGCGTGCAGCAGCACCTGATGCACCTCTTGGAAAGCTGCTTCGCCAGAACCGCGGGCGAGGAATCGCGATTGCTGTTCTCAGGTCTCTATTTTTCGACGTTGGGATCGCGCCCCGCCTTCGCCACGGCGATGATCGAAAAAATGATCGAGCAGCAGGAAGAGCTGGAATGGACGCGCGAGGCGCTGCAGACCGACGCACGTTGCCGGATCTGGGCGAAATGCGCTCTGGGCGCGGCGGCGTTGTTTTTGGCCGCCGTGGCCGCCACAACCTGGCAGTATGCCCGCTAAGCAAGTATCTGCGCAGGTGTTGGGGCGGCCAAGCGGACGCAACGCCAACTTTTTCTTTGGCCGCTTCCGATCGGGAATCGGAAGATTGCTTAGGGATTGTCGGCGCCCGGCGCTGGCTTCGGTTCCTGGGCAGTTTCATTAAACATCCACGCGGCGCGGCTTGTGACGGCATTTTTAAGGTCGTATCATCTATCCCATGAAACCTTCGTCCGACTCCGGCGCACGCGGTTCCGAAACGCACTACCGGGCCGATTCTGCCGCCGCCGGGCGCACCGCCAGTCCGGAAGATACGGCGGCGCAGGCGCTCTTGGAACTCGTCCTGCAGCAGACCATGGCGGCCTATGCCCAGACGCAGAACGCGCCGGAATCCGTCCGCGACGCGTTACGGTCGGTCGCCTCGCGTTTTCACGGCGAGTCGCTGTCGTTCGAGCCGTGCCTGGTGGCCTTGGTCGACGCTGTGATTCGCGAGCCGTTCGCCAGTTGGGTGCCGGAGGGCCCGCCCTGGGAGGCCCTGTGTCGCCGCGTCGCGCAGACCATGTACGACGATCCCACGGCTCGAGCTCGTTTAGAGTCGCTTTGGCGCCAGCTCCAGGAGCAGGGGCCATGAAAGAAACCGATGCCGGATCCGTGGAACGCATGACGTCCTGCCAGGGCCTGGTGAAGGCGATCGCCTGGAAGATCCACTGTAAGTTGCCGCCCAACGTCGATCTGGATGATCTGATCGGCTACGGTCAGGTTGGCCTCGCCGAAGCGGCGCGTGGGTTCGATGAGACCCGCGGCGGCCAATTCACCACGTACGCTTATTACCGCATCCGCGGCGCCATTCTGGATGGCCTAGAGCGGATGAAGTGGTTCAACAAGATCGACTTTCACAGCGGCAAATACGAACAAATGGCGGACTCGGTGCTGGAGCCTGAGTCGCAAGCCGCCCAAGCGCAGGCGGAACACGCGGGCGAATCGTTTGACGCGCAAGTCAATTGGTTCTCTGACACCAGCTCGATGCTGGCAATCGCGTATTTAATGTCCGACCGCGGCGGCCGGGATGACGAGCGGAACCAGGAGATCGAGGATGCCACGGCGGTTTGTCCTGGCGCTGTCATTGCCAAGCGTGAATTGATCGAGCGACTGCATGCGCTCATCGACGGCCTGCCACAAAACATGGCGACCTTGATCCGCGCCAGCTATTTCGGCGGATTGACTCTGACCGAGGCCGGCAAGTCGATCGGCGTCAGCAAATCCCGGGCAAGCCGATTACACGCCGAGGCCCTGGAACAGCTCGCACGATCGTTACGACGAGCGCAACTTGTTGACTGACCCCAGGATAAGTACGAACGTAGACCGCGTGGTAGAGTTGTCGGGCGCTCCCTGGGCGTAACATCGGCACTCGAACTACGCTGAGCCAAATACGATGGATATCGATCTGGAAGCCGTCGCGCAGCCGATTTCGCCGGACCAACCGGCGGGGCCGGATTTGCGCGCGGACGAGTCCCGTAACAATATCTACTTCCGCTTACGCGACGTCTGGGACGTGGCCCGGCGCAAAGAGCGCGAAGCGTTGAACTCCGATCCGGACCATGGGGATCAAGGGTCGAGCGCGCAAACCGAGAGCATCACGGCCTGGCGCTCGGTGAATTCGCTCGCCGCGCAGTTGGTGAGCGGCCATGCGAAAGACTTGGAAGCCGCCGCGTTTCTGATCCAGTCGTCGTTGCGTGTGGAAGGCACGCGCGGCCTTGGCGTCGCCTTGACCGTGGCGCGGATTCTGGTCGAGAACTTTTGGAACGATCTCTATCCGCAAATTGGCGAGGAGGGACTCTCCTCACGGTTGCGGCCGATCGAGTCACTGAGTACCGCGCCTTCGCTGGTGATTGAGCCGTTGCGGCGCATGGCCGTGGCCAACAGCGCCGGACAGGGGGAAATCACTTTCTCGCAGTATTTGTCCGCCGCGTCGGGTCGGGGCTCGCCGAGCATGCCCGACGTGGAACGGGTGGCGCAGGAAACGGACACCGGCTTCTACGTCAGCCTGTTCGAGGAATTGAGCGTGTGCCAGCGCGAATTGGCGACGCTCTCTCAGCAGCTGGATGAAAAAAGCGGCGTCGATGAGTCAGGAACGCCCCAAGGGCCGTCGCTGGGTGACCTGAAAAAGGCCCTCGACGACTACGTGGCCGCAGTGCAGCACCTGTCGAAGGGACGCGTCGGCCAGGCGGTCGAAGCAGCCGGAGTCGAGGCGGATTCGCCCGGGGGGGACGGCGCCCCCAGCGCTGGCGTGAGCGTCCCTGGGCGGTTAGAATCGCGGAGCGATGCGCTGCGAATGCTGGTGAAGGTGGCCGAGTTCTTTGAGCGGCAGGATCCGCACTCGTTGCTCGGCGCTCAGGTGCGTAAAGTCGTCAAATTGGCGAATATGTCGCCCGCGGAGTACTACAGCGAATTGCTGGAAGACCACAACGCGCGGCTGCAGCTGTTCAAATTAGTGGGGATTGATCCGCCGCGCGATTAGCGTTGAATTACGAATTTCCGCCGCGAACCGCGGGCGCGACGAGCGCTCGGGACGGGCGACACTTGAAAGAGAACCGGTGTGAGCCATGGCCGAATCGCAACAACATAAGCTGGACCGAGTGCGCAAGCCGCGGGTGCAGATCACCTACGACGTCGAGACAAACGGCTCGATGGTGAAGACGGAGCTGCCGTTCATCGTCGGCGTGCTCGGCGACTTCGCTGGGGACAACAAGAATCAGAAGCCGCTGGAGCAGCGGAAATTCACCAATATCGACCGCGACAACTTCAACGACATTATGGCGCGGATCGCGCCGGAGTTGAACCTGCGGGTGGAAAACACGCTGGCTGGCGACGGCTCGGAACTGGCCGTGCAACTGGCCTTCAAGTCGCTTGACGACTTTGAACCGGGCAAGCTGGTCGAGCAGGTCGAACCGCTCAAGAAACTGATGGAGATGCGCAATAAGCTCCGCGACTTGAAAAGCACGGTGGATCGCTCGGCGAATCTCGAGAAGATCCTCGAAGAGGTCATGAGCAATACCGAAAAGGCGAAAAGCGTGGCGGGCGAGTTGGGCGCAAAGACCGGAACAGGGGGTGACGCATGAGCGCAGGGGAAACGAAATCGGCCGCCGCGGCGGACGCGACCACCACGGAAACGGGAGGCCTGCTCGACAAGATTTTGGAGAGCATGCCCAAGACCGTGAAGCAGGAAAAGGGCGTCGACATGATCAAAGGCCTGATCGGCCAGATCATGGACGATCAGATCACGTACGACAAAAACGTGATGCGCACTATCGATCAGCGGATGGATCAGATCGACGCGGCGATCTCGAAGCAGTTGGCCGCCATCATGCACAGCCCGTCGTTCCAGAAGATGGAAGGCTCGTGGCGCGGTTTGCATCACTTGGTGGATCGCTCTGAAACAGGCGAGTTCCTCAAACTCCGCGTGCTCAACTGTTCCAAGCGGGAACTCTTTCGCGACTTGGATCGCGCCGTCGAGTTCGACCAGAGCCAACTCTTTAAGAAAATCTACGAGACCGAATTCGGCATCCTCGGCGGTCAGCCTTACGGGGCGCTGATCGGCGACTATGAATTCACCAATCATCCCGAAGACGTCGATCTGCTGACAAAGGTCTCCGGCATCGCCGCCTCGGCCTTCTGCCCGTTCATCTCGGCCGCCGCGCCGCAGTTGATGGGTTTCGAGAGCTACACGGAATTGTCGCGCCCGCGCGACCTGACGAAGATTTTCGATTCCATCGAATACACGAAGTGGAAGTCGTTCCGGGAGTCGGAAGACTCGCGGTTCTGCGTGTTGACGATGCCGCGGGTGCTGTCGCGCTTACCCTACGGCGCCGCGACCAAGCCCGTCGACGAATTCAAATACGAAGAGTGTGAAAGCGACGAGCGCGGCCGCCACTTGCCGTTGCCGCACGAACACTACGCCTGGATGAACGCCTCCTACGTAATGGGGGCGCGCCTGACGGATGCGTTCGCACGGCACGCCTGGTGTACGGCCATCCGTGGTGTAGAAAACGGCGGCAAGGTCGAAGGCCTGCCGGCGCACATCTTCACCAGCGATGATGGCGACCCGGACCTCAAGTGCCCAACCGAGATCGGCATCACCGATCGCCGCGAAAAGGAATTGAGCGACCTGGGCTTCCTGCCGTTGTGCCACTACAAGAACCGCGATTTCTCGGTCTTCATCGGCGGGCAGACCTGTCAGCGGCCCAAAAAGTACGTCGATCCGTCCGCTTCGGCGAACGCCGAGATCTCGGCACGGCTCCCGTACATCATGGCGGCTTCACGGATCGCCCACTACTTGAAGGTGATCGCCCGCGACAAGATTGGCGGCTTCCTGGAAGAAGACGAGTGCCAGGACTGGTTGACGCGGTGGATTTCGCAGTACATCTGCCTGGACGACAAGCCGACGGACTCCGTGAAGGCCAAGTACCCGCTCAAGGAAGCGCGGATCGAAGTGAAAGCGGTTCCGGGCAAGCCCGGGTCGTACAACGCGATCGCGCATCTGCGGCCATGGCTCCAGTTCGAGGAGCTGAATGCCTCGATTCGCATGGTGGCGGAATTGCCGAAAAACGCTCGGTAAGCCGGTTGCGCGAGGTGCGCGGACGGACCCTAGGTTGACGTATGCTTGGAGCGGACGGGGCAGTTGAGCCTCGTCCGCTCCACATCGCTTACGCACCCTCGCGGTGCGACGGACAGACTGGGCTCAGGGGTGTCTCGTTTATGAATGTTTTGCCCGCTGGACAATCTGCGGCGGATGCTTCCGTCGTTGAATTGCCGCGCGAGCGGGCGGCCTCCCGTGCACGCGGATTGCTGCAAGCGATTCTCGACGGCTCCGCTGCCGGCGCCAAGGCCGATGCCCGGGCCTCCACGCTGGAACTGTTTCTCCGCGCCAAGTCGCCGGCCGAAGCGCTGCGACTTTGGACCGCCGAGGAACTGACCCGTGAAACAGCGCCGGACATTTCGTCGCAGCTCTCGCGCGACATTGCGAGCGTCGATCAACTACTCGCCGACCAGGTGAACCAGTTGCTGCACCATCCGCGATTGCAGCGGTTGGAAGCTTCGTGGCGCGGCCTGGCCCATCTCGTGCAGCAGGCGTCGGATGCCCGCGAGTCGATGCATTCCGAGCGGCAAGATTCAGACATCAAAATCCGTGTGCTGAGCCTGACGAAGCGCGAGTTGGCGCGCGACCTGGAGAACGCCGTCGATTTTGACCAAAGCCAATTGTTCAAGCGTGTCTACTCGGACGGCTTCGGCATCCTCGGCGGCGAGCCGTTAGGCGTGCTGATCGGCGATTATCAGTTCGCGCATCAGATCGATCGGGAGCATCGCGTCGACGACGTGGCCACGCTACGGCGCGTGTCGGAAGTGGCGGCGGCGGCCTTTTGTCCGTTCATCAGCGCGGCCGCGCCGGAGTTGTTCGCGCTCGACGAGTTTCGACTCTTCGAACAGCCCATCGAGTTGGCGCCGGTGTTTCGCCAGCCGGAATACATCAAGTGGCAAAGCTTCCGCGAATCCGACGATGCGCAATTCATCGGCCTAACGGCGCCGCGCGTGTTAATGCGGCTGCCGTACGAAGACGACGGCGGACGACGCGATGGGTTTCGATTCGAGGAACGCGTCGGGGATCCCTCGGGCGACAACTACCTCTGGGGGAATGCCGCCTTCGCCTTTGGTGGAGTCTTGGTACGGGCGTTTGGGGCGAGCCGGTGGTTTGCTGAGATTCGCGGACTTTCGCGCCCAGCAGTCGCTGGAGGCGAGGTCGTGGGAATGGACGCCGATTGGTCGCGCCCCGAAGCGCGCCATCTGGTGCCGAAGTCCTTGACGGAAGTGGCCATCGACGAGGAACGCCAGCGCGAATTGGCGGAGTTGGGAATCATCCCGCTCTGCGCGATGCCGCACTCGCCGCGCGCAGTATTCTATACGAACGCTTCGGCTCATAAGCCGAAGAAGTACGTCGATCCAGTCGCCACGGCGAACGCCAAGCTCTCGGCGATGTTGCAATATGTGATGTGCGCGGCCCGCTTTGCGCACTATTTGAAGGTCATCGCCCGCAACAAGCTGGGCAACGTGGCCGACGCGCAACAATTGGAAGACTTGCTCAACGAGTGGTTAAGCCGCTACGTCACCAGCGACGCGCTGGCGCCGGCGGAAACGAAGGCGCGGTTCCCGCTGCGGGAAAAACAACTCCGTGTCGAGGAACAGCCGGGGCGGCCCGGACACTTCCGGATGGTGATGCACTTACTGCCGCATTATCAATTGGACGACCTGAAGGCATCTCTGAGGCTCACCACGTCGATTGGACCAGGTTCGGAATAGCGTCGACGTCACTGCTTGGAATGAACGAAGCACCTCGTTCGGAATCGCTATGGCCTCACGATCCGACTCGACTCCACCGCTGTTGCCTTCGGTGCTGGACCGGCTGCTCGACGCCGACCCGACGTCGCAGGTCGAAGCGCCGCCCTATCCGCCGGCCGTGCTGCGGGAAATCCGCCAAGCGGTGCGACGCGACCTGGAGAATCTGCTCAATACGCGTCGGTTCTACAAGCCGCCGGCCCGGGACGATGATCCTCTGGCATTATCGAGCGTCGGCTACGGCATTCCGGACTTCACCGGCGGCTCCGTCGATAGCCACGTCATGCTGGCCGCGATTCGCGACGCGATCCAACGCTATGAACCCAGGCTGACCAATATCCGCGTGACGCTTGACGACGCCGTGGAAGCGATCGATCGCACACTGCGGTTTCGCATTGAGGCCACGCTCTGGATTGAGCCGCTTCGAGAGCCGGTGGCGTTTCGGACGCGCTGGGAGTCGACCACGTCGAGCGTGCAGGTGGAAGGAGAAAGCGCTTGAGCGACGAACTGCTGCCGTACTACAGCCGCGAACTGGCGTTCCTCCGCGAGATGGGGGCCGGGTTCGCGGACGAGCATCCCAAGATCGCCCGAAGATTGTCCTGGACGGGCGGTGAATCGCAAGACCCGCACGTCGAGCGGATCATCGAATCGGTCGCGTTTCTCAACGCGCGGATTCGCCACAAGCTGGACGACGATTTCCCAGAGATCTGCGGAGCGCTGATCGACGTCCTGTATCCGCACTACCAGGCGCCGACGCCGTCGATGGCGATCGCCAAGCTTTCGCTCGACGCCTCGCAGGCGGGACTTGCCGACGGGTACACATTGGCCGCCGGCGCAGAGATGGACACTGAGACGGGCGAACACCGTTGCCGCTTTCGCACGGCGTATCCTGTCACGGCGTGGCCGTTCAAGATCGAATCCGCCGCGCTGCTGCCACGTCCGTTCACCGGCCCGCAATCGCCACTGATCGATCGCGCCGCGGCGGTCCTCAAGATCGAGTTGAGCACCTTGGCGCCGACGATTCCGTTGGCGACCTTTTCCTGTCCGCGGCTGCGGCTGTTTCTGCATGGCGCTGCCGCGCAGCAGAATGTGCATGCGCTTTACGAGCTCATCTTCAATCACACGTTGGAGATCGTCATCGAAGGGAGCGGGCCCGACAAACCGAGTTTGCGGTTGTCACCCCAAAGTTTGCGCCCCGTCGGATTCGAGCTGAACGAGGGCTTGCTGAACTACCCGGCCCGTTCCTTTCCAGGCTACCGATTACTCACCGAGTACTTTGCCTTCCCGGAAAAGTTCCTGTTCGTGGACTTGGCGGACCTCGATTTTCAGCGTTGGGTCGGTCTTGGGAATCACAAGGCGACAATTCACCTGTTGCTCGATCGATCGTCGCCCGATTTGGAGCGGACCGTCGGAAAGTCGACTTTCCACCTGGGCTGCACGCCGATTGTGAACCTGTATCGGCAGGCGATCGACCCGTTTCGCTTGACCCAATTGGCGACCGAATACCGCCTGGTTCCCGACGCGCGCAACGTCCAGGGAACGGAGATTTACTCCGTTGACCAAGTGGCGGCCACGCTGCCGGACGGCCAACGAACGGTGTTTCATCCGTTTTTCGGAGCGCGACACGCGGTACCAGAGCATGAGGCCCGCGCCTATTGGTATGCTTCGCGCCGCCCCTCCGCGGCGAAGCGCGCCGGGGAATTTGCAGACAAGGGTACGGAGGTCTTCCTGACGTTCGTAAACTTGGACCCAGCGCTCGGCCTGCGCGACGACTATACCGTCGACGTAGAGGCCACATTGTTGAATCGCGACTTGCCGCATCAGTTGCCGTTCGGCGGCGGACAACCGCGCATGTCGCTGTTCTCCGCCCCCAATACGGTGGTCCACGTCGAATGCCTGACGCGAATGACGAAGACCCGGCGCCCGCCGCCTGAAAGCGGACGGCTGTGGCGGCTGATTTCGCATCTTTCGCTGAATCATCTTTCGCTCGCCGATAGCGCGGAAGGCCTGGACGCATTGCGCGAGATCCTCACGCTTTACAATTTCACCGGCGAACAGGACGCGAAAGATCGTATCGCCGGCGTGGTCGGCCTTTCGAGCAAGCCGGTGGTCGATCGCGCGCCGGGCGTCCGTGGCGGGTTTCGTCGCGGCACAGAGTTGAAGCTCAGCTTCGATGAGACGAAATACATCGCCAGCGGCTGCTACTTATTGGCCTGCGTCTTGGATCGCTTTTTCGGGCTGTATTGCACGATGAATTCCTTTTCCAGGCTGGTGGCCGTGACTACGCAGCGGGAATCCAAAGGAGATATCTGGAGATGGCCGTCTCGCGCGGGCAGCCGGGCGCTGATCTGATCGAGCGCCTGGTGCGGGCATCGCATCGGTTCGAGTTTCACCAGGCCATGCGCCTGCTGGAACGCCTTGCGCGCACCGCGAACGGCGAAATCCTGTCCGGCACGCGCTCGGTCGGCGAGGACAGCCATCCCTACGAGGAGATGATCCGTTTTCGGAGCCTGCCGACGCTCGCGTTTCCCGCGGCGTCGATTGAACGGCTCACACGCATCGAGCCGGCATTTAACGGCGCGGAAAAGCCGCCGTTTGAAATGTCGGTGACGTTCCTGGGACTGATGGGGTCGTCCGGCACGCTGCCGCAACATTACACTTCGCTGGTGATCGAGCGTTGTAAGCAGAAAGATTTCTCGCTTCGCGATTTTTTGGACTTGCTCAATCACCGCTCGATTTCACTGTTTTTTCGAGCGAGCGAAAAATACCGTCTCCCGTTTCGCTATGAACGGCGGCAATTCGATCCCTCGTCGCGCGGGCCCGATCTCGTTACGTTTGCGCTGCTCGGCCTGGTGGGAGTCGCCACGCCCGGCCTAGAGCGGCGTCTGGCCGTCGATGACGAAACGCTGGTCTACTACAGCGGCTTCTATTCCCATATGCCCCGCGCCGCGGCGCCACTGGAGCGACTGCTGGCCGACTATTTCGCGTTGCCAATTGAGATTGATCAATTCCAGGGACGCTGGCAGTACCTGGACGAAGCCCAGATGAGCCGCATCGCCGGACGGCACTCCCCGGATTCGCGGAATCGCGAACTCGGGCGGAATGTGGTCGTAGGACGGCGATTCTGGGACGTGCAGAGCAAGTTCCGCATTCGTGTTGGTCCGATGTCGTATGATCGGTTCCGAGAGTTCCTGCCGGACGGGCGCGCAATGCGCAAGTTGGTCGACCTGGCGCGGCTGTATGTCGGCGACGAACTGGAGTTCGAGGTGCAGCCGTTGCTGCGCGCCGGCGAGGTTCCGCGTACTCGGCTCACGCGCCAAGCTCCGAGTCCCAGCCGACTGGGCTGGAATTCATGGGTCCACGCCAAGCCGGCCGCCCGCGACGCCGACCAGGCTCGCTTCCGAGGCGACCGATTGCGGGCCGCCGGAAAAGCCGGCCGGCCGCTCGTGGCCGGCCCGTTGGCCGCTTCGTCGGGCTAGCGGGATATACGCTCCAGGGAGGCGTTTTTGCGAGTTGCCGGAGGCCGAAAAGTCGCTCGAAAAGATATTTTGGAATTCGGGCAACAACTTGGGACAGCTCACGATAATCGTAGTATCCAAGGTTGGCCGCGACGCAACAAAGTGACGCAGGCCGACCTACCTGGGAGTTAGCGAGCGAACGACGCCCGCGC
>JAWXBP010000496.1 GCA_034440135.1 Planctomycetia bacterium | reverse complement strand
GGCCTTGTCTTCGTCGACCAACGGCAACCTGGGTTCGCGCTGGCGGGCAGCTTCGAGGCGGGTCAAGACTTCGCTCATCGGTTCCAAGGCGGGGCGATCGCAAACCGTGGCGCCGTACGAGGAGTTCGCCAGGTCGGTCAGGACGACTGGCGCCACCACGGTCTTGGCTTTTTGGAATTTGTCGGACGTCGGCGTCAGATAGCCGTGCGATTCCGACGTCTGGGCGGCCTGCTGTCCGCGTCCGAAATTGCCGCCGTTGGCGGATTGCGGGACGCCGGTCCCTTCTTTCCAGCGATTGATGGAGTTGTTCCCGGCGACCGACATGACCATCTCAATGATTTGCGGTCCGGTGTAGAACTCCCGGCAGCGATCAATGTCGGCGTCGGACAACAGATGCGGTTCCAAGGTTAAGCGGCGCGCCAACGCAAAGGCCGCCTGCTCGGCCGGTTTGAAGTTCGACCAGTCGGCATCCAGCGCCGCGATTTCGTCTTCCAGCATGCCGGCGGACAAGAGCTTTGATTCCTGATGGCCCAGGCAGTACTGGCAGTTGTTGGCGCGCGAGGCGATCCAGAACAACTGCGTTTTGAATTTGTAGTCGAGCGTCAGCGCGGGGTCCTGCTCGACTTGGACTCGGTTGTTACCGGAGCCGAATCCGCCACGCGGGCTGCCGGAAAAGTTCAAGGAAACCCGCATGTCGCCATCCGGCAAATAGAGCGAGCGGAGCCGACCCTCGTAGCCGAACGCGCGCGGATCAGCGGCTTCCTTTGCTTTTTCTTCCGCCGTCAACTCCGGCAAAGGAATACGGGGCGTGCGCCCCTTCATGTCTTCGAGCATTCCTTTCATTTCGGGACGCGTCAACGGCACTGGCCGCGGCGCATTCGCGGCATCATCGGCTCCGGCCAGGCCTGGAACGAAAAAAAGCGCGCAACCGAACGAAGCAAGCGCGTAAGCGAGCCGATTCATGAGGAACCTCTTGGGCGAAGGAGATATGTAGACAAGATTTGCGAACGTCGCAGAATGTGCGATCCAGCGCGACAAAGGGTCGCGGTCAGCAGGATGATGTTCGAAGCATCATCACGGTATTTCTCGGACGACACACGTACGCCGCATGGTCGCACGCGATCGCTAATCCTCCAGTTTCAGTCCCAGTGATTCGGTGAACCGATCGAACGTGGCCGCGCTGCAGGTGATGGCAATGATCTCGGCGACTTCAAAGTCGGAATAGTGCGCCTGCAAGGCGGCCACATCGGCATCGGAGATCAATTGCGGCGACACTGTAAGCTTTTCCGTGAAGGCGAAGGCGGCCAACTCGGCGGGCGAGAAATCACTCGCGGCGGGCGCATCGAGCGCGAATTGCTGATCGGCTGAAACTCTCAGTTCGGTCAAGCGGCGCCGCGCGTCGTCGAGCGCGTACCACGCTCGATCATGGCGCGCCGCGATCCAGGCCAACTGTGCCTTGAGCAAGGTTGGGATTTTTCCGACGCGCTGCATTGCCTGGTAGGTCCGGATGTAGCCGCTGCCGGTCGTGGGAAATTGCATGATTGCGCGTTTCCAACTCGTGAGCGGCTGATCGGCCAAATCCGCCGGCAGCGACTGCCGGACCTGTTCCGTGTCCGGCAGCGCTACGCGGGGCTCTCTCGTGCGGGCCTGGGACAGGGCCGCTTCCACATCGCTGCGGGATTCCAAAGGGGGACGTTTGACCCATTGATCCGGCAGCACTCCGCTCTCTCGGGTAGAAAACTCGGCCGACGTCGGCGTGTCGATCACGCTGTGTTCTTCTCCGGCACGCTCATCCTGAGGAATTCCCGTGGAATCGGTCCAGCGGTTCGTGCCGTTATAGCGCGATACGTGGTAGATCATCTCCAGGATTTCGGCGTCGCTGTAATGGTCGCGCAAGCCTTCAATGTCGGACGACGTCACTTCGTGCGGCGCGAGCGTGAGCTTGCGGGCAAAGCCGAAGGCGGCAAACTCCTGGGGGTCGAAGGCGCGCCAGTCCGTGTCCAATCGCGCGATCGCGTCATCGTCTAGTCCCGCCAACGCCAGTTTGCGTTCCTGATGTCCGAGGCAGTAGTGAAAATTGTTGATGCGGCAGGCGATCCAGAAGAGTTCCACGGTGAAGACGTAGTCCAACGTCATCGCGGGATCACTCGGCCCGCGCACACCGCTGGAAGAACGCTGAGCATTCTGCGTGTTGGGAGTCTGCCATTCGGCGGGCAAAAAATAGGCGCGTGCGCGGCCGTTGTTGACCGTCGATTCACCCTCTTTCGCCGGCGGCAACGCCAAGCGCGACTTCCGGTGCTTGAGTTGCTCCAAGGCCGCTTTCATCTCCGGCCGCTTGCGCGGCGCGGCTTTGGGTTCCGCATTGGCGGGAGCCTCGTCCGCCATGAGGGCGCACGGCGCGGATAGAATCAGTGCGAGCCAAAAGGCGCAGGTTCCCCAGGTCTTCATACGGCGATCCAAGCTGGCTGAAAGGTACAACGGGCGTGCGAAACGGGCCGTTCAACGCATCTTGTTAAACATCGTCACGAATGACCGTCACTTGCGGACTCGTGGTGATGGTGTACGACGCCGTCTGTTTCGTGGCGCGGGCCTTTGGCGCCACGACGACCAGTTCGACGGTGCAGCACAGGTTTGGACCCTGGCTCTTCTCGTTCAGCACCTTATAGCTCGTCAGCTTGTAGCCTTGCGACCAAGTCCAGTCACCGACGACGATCGCCGGATCGCTGGTCTTCAAGGAATCCGGCGTTTGCCCCGACTTCCAGGCCGTGAGGGCCTTTTCCAAGGATTGTTTGGCGGCGGCCGGATCCAAGGCCAGCGACCGCGCATCCGACCCGCCACAACCTGCAGCGGAAAGCAAAGCGCCGACGGCGATCGTCAGGAACGAGGCAGCGCCTCGGACGTTCATTCTTCGGGAAGTATTCATAGTAGATTGTTTGAATGGTGGTGTTCTAGAACTCGCCCACGACTTCTTTGCCGTCTCGCGTGCCTAATCCACGCCAAACCAGCAGATTGACCGTATCGTTCACGGTACGCACTGAGCCGTCGCACAGCACGAGATTCACCATCGCGGGATGGCGGCTGCCAGCCGTTGTCATGATGCGTCCGGGAGGATACATGCAGGAACGGCTGTTGGGCGGCGCGACATGAAAGTAAGCCGTCGTCGAATGATAAGGTTGCAGCCAAGGAGCGCCTACATTGGAGTAACCCTGCATTGCCACGTTGGTGGTGTCGATCGCCAGGCATTGTTCCAAGGCTTCATCGGCCGTGGCGGGGTACGTCCCGGGTTTGAACGTGTCGGACTCCGGCGAAATGATGGCGTTGCTGCCGTCCCCCAGGATTCGCTCCGAGAAGGCCGCCGTGTTCGAGGCGCCATCCCGAATTCGGGCAATCTTCATAAAGCTATTACGAAAGAAGACGCCGTTGGGCGTCGGCATGCCGTAGTTGGTGGAGCCGGAGGTCTTGGAAGGCAGCCCCCAAATAATGCCCGTGCCGTGGTTGCTGTAGTAGTTGGTTCGCCCGCCCAATTCCTGCGGCAAGCGATCGAGGTCCGAGGGGCAGATGTAGGAGCTCACGGTCGTCAACCGCGCCCGGTCGTTGAGGGGATCGTTGTAGTTGACGCTGTAGTTGACCAACTTGTGGATCGCGTCCTGTTCCATGAAAGGCAGCAATCGGGATTGGATCGACAATCCGTCGACGCCGTTGCCGGCGCCCCCCGTCGTCACTGTCCCCGATGCCGGAAAACAGTTGTAGGTGGCGTGATACGTGTGCGCCGCCAGCCCCATCTGCTTCAGGTTGTTGGTGCAACTGATTCTGCGGGCGGCCTCGCGGGCCACCTGCAAGGCGGGCAACAGCAAGGCGATCAGGATGCCAATAATGGCGATGACCACCAACAACTCTACGAGCGTAAAACCGCGTTTTGGCCTGACCATGACCCACGCTCCCGGAAGTGAAGATCGAGATGAGAGAAGCAGCAAACCGAACGGGCCAATAAAAAAAGCCCATGGCAAGCCGCGAAGGCTTGCCATGGGCATTCATGACCCAAGGAAAAGTCGAACGTGCGGAAACGGCCCAGATGACCGTGTCCAAGGCACAGTAAACCATACCTTTGGAGGGTTGTCAACGATTTGCCGGGAATTTTGGCGCGGTTGTCAATGCCAGTTTTGCAGGCGTTTTGTGTGTGCATCTAAAGTGTTGGGCCCGATACTTTTCCGTCGATACGGGCGCGGCTACGCTGGGCTTTGTTGAGTTGGCGTCTGCGTCCCACCCTCCTTCGATTTACATTCGGAGTCCCCCATGTCTGGCCGAATGATGGTCCTGATGGCCTCGGTCTTGTCGCTCACCATGATAAGTTCGATCTCGGCGGATGACGCCATCGGCGACTTTGAGCAAAGCCACGACGTCGGCCAGGTCGGGCATGCCGGCGGCGCTTTGTTCGACGCCGCTCGAGGGACATATACTGTCTCGGGCAGCGGCGCCAATATGTGGTTCGCGGAAGACGGGCTGCACTACGTCTGGAAAAAGATGTCGGGTGATGTTTCGCTCGCGGCGGACATCGAGTTGCTGGGTGACGGAGGCGACCCGCATCGCAAGGCGTGCTTGTTGATCCGCCAGAGTTTGGACCACGACTCCGCGTACGCCGATGCGGCGCTGCATGCCGACGGCCTGACTTCGTTGCAATATCGTGAGGCAAAGGGCGAGCCAACGCGGGAAATCCAGGCCAACGCCACGGCACCACGGCGATTGCGCATCGAAAAGATTGGCGAGTATGTTGCGATGTCGATCGCGGCCGAGGGGGAATCACTTAAGCCGGCTGGCGGAACGTTCCGTCTCAAGTTGACAGACCCGTTCTATGTTGGGCTGGCGGTTTGTGCGCATGACAATGCGCGATTGGAAAAGGCGGTATTCACTAATGTCGAAATCGTCGCAGAAGCTTCCGGCGACGGTGAGCCCGTGCTGGAAAGCACGCTGGAGACCGTGGCGATCTCGTCCGGCGATCGTCGCGTGGTTTATCACACGCGCGATCACATCGAAGCCCCGAACTGGTCGCGCGACGGCGAGTCGCTGCTGTTCAACCAAGGCGGCGGCATCTATCGCATTCCGGTCGCTGGCGGCACGCCGATGCCGATCAACACAGGCCGCGCGGTCCGCAACAACAACGACCATGGACTGTCGCCGGACGGCAATCTGCTGGCGATCAGCGATCAGACGGACGGACCTTCGCGAATCTTTGTCGTCGATGCCAAGGGGGGCGAGCCGCGCCGCGTCACGCCGCTGGCGCCTTCGTATTGGCATGGTTGGTCGCCGGACGGGAAGTCGCTGGCGTATTGCGCCGAGCGCGACGGCAACTACGATGTCTACACGATTCCGATCAACGTCGGCGAGGAGCTCCGCCTGACGACCGCCGAGGGACTCGATGACGGTCCTGATTATGCACCTGATGGGACGATTTATTTCAATTCCGTTCGTAGCGGCCGGATGCAGATTTGGAAAATGAACGCCGACGGCGGGGAGCAGAGCCAGGTCACGTCCGGCGAGTACAACGATTGGTTCCCGCATCCGTCGCCGGATGGCAAATGGCTGGTGTTTTTGTCCTACGAGAAGGACGTCACTGGGCATCCCGAGAACAAAGACGTGATGCTGCGACTGATGCCGCTTGCCGGGGGCGAAATCCGCGTGCTGGCCAAACTGTTCGGCGGGCAGGGAACGATCAACGTGCCGTCGTGGTCGCCGGATAGCCGGAGCGTGGCGTTTGTGAGCTATCGGCTGGTGCGGCCGCGCGAGTAGGGATTAGACGTTGGTTGCCGCTAGACCCAGGGAAGGCCTCCGTTGACTTTGGATGATAGGCAAATCTTTGGGGGCCTTCCCTGGGCTTTTTGTGCGCGGCGCTGAAATAGGAGTACGAATGATGTCACGTAACGGATCTGTGGCGCTGCTGGTCGTGGCGTTCTGTATCGTCGGCGTTCAGGCCGTGTGCGCTGCGCCGTTTGGCATTCGGGTTGTCGACGAGGCGACGGGGCGCGGCGTGCCGTTGGTGGAGTTGCGCACGGTTGCCGGCACCAGCTACTACACCGACAACGCCGGACTGGCGGCGATCGACGAAGCGGCGCTCGTCGACCAGGAAGTTTTCCTCGCCGTCAGCAGTCATGGCTATGAGTACGCCGCCGATGGCTTTGGCATGCACGGGAAGCGACTGCGCGTGACGCCCGGCACGACCGAGCAACTGACTATTCAGCGGAAGAACATCGCCGAGCGGCTCTACCGCATCACCGGCGTCGGGCTGTATGAGCACGCGGTGAAACTGGGGCACGCCACGCCGTTGGAGCATCCGCTGCTGAATGCGTCCGTCGCCGGGAGCGATACGACGCATTGTTGCCTCTATCGCGACCGGCTGTTTTGGATTTGGGGCGATACGAATCGCATTGGCTATCCGCTTGGCAATTTTTCCACGACGGGCGCCACGTCCCTACTTCCCGCCAGCGGCGGGCTGGCACCGGAGTTGGGCGTTAATCTGACGTATTTCGGCGACGGCAACGGCTTCGTGAAACGTTTGACGCCGTTCAAGTCTGAGGGGCCCGTGTGGCTCACCGCGATGACCACGCTGAACGACGAGAGCGGCGAAGAACACCTGGTCGCCACGTACCTGAAGATCAAAGGGTCACTGACGGTTGATGAGCGCGGGCTGTGCGAATGGAATGATGCTGAGCAAGTTTTTCGCGAAGTGCTGGCGTTTCCGAAGAATGCCAAGCTGGCGCCCGAAGGACATTGCTTCACGCACACGGACGACAAGGGAGAATGGCTCTATGTCGGCGAGGCGACGCCGGAGTTGCGTATGCCGGCGAACTACGAAGCTTGGCGCGATCCCCGGACTTACGAACGCGTCAAGGCCGACGAAAAGTTCCGCGAGGCGACGACGGGGACCAAGATCGACCCGCACCACGGGCACGTGGCCTGGTCTCCGGCGCGCAAAAAATGGATCAGTATCTTCTGCGAATCCGGTGGCGCGAGTTCTTATCTGGGCGAGACCTGGTATGCCGAGGCCCAGAGCCCGGAAGGCCCGTGGCGCGACGCAGTGAAGATCATTACGCACGACAAATATAGTTTCTACAATCCGACGCAGCACCCGTATTTCAGCGATACGGCCGGGCGCTATCTTTACCTGGAAGGCACGTACACGGCGACGTTTTCTGGCAACGAACGCCAGACGCCGCTGTATGAGTACAACCAGATGATGTACCGGGTGGATCTCACCGAGCAGCGGTTGAAGCCGGCGCAAGATTGACGCCGACGATCGCGCCCTCTGTAGCCGAGGTCGGTGATCGCGTAGTTCCACACATCTCAGAAGGAACCACGAAAGGCACGAAAAACACGAAAGTGTGGAATGCTTGAAAAGATTTGGCGGTTCATCTATTGCCAGCCGTCGAGCCGACGTTCAATTGGCCGTTGCCCCACGCACCAATCCTCCAAAAAATCGTTCGTGCTTTTCGTGTCTTTCGTGGTTGCCTTCGGATTCCCGGAAAAAGATGTGTCGAGCATCGATGCCTGAGTCCTCGTCTCCGGTGGGCCGTCGAGCCGCTATTGCGGCGGCGTGACGACTTCGAAATCGCTGCCGTGGATGCGGCGTAGCTCGTCGTGCAGGACGGGGATTCTGGAGTCCGGTGTGACGGAGATCGCCCAATCGATGCCGTTGTCGGCGACGAGCATGCCGTATTGTTGAAGCCCGCGGAGAATCGCTTTCACTGGCGGGGAGAAGGAATTGACGTTGAACGAGGATTTCAACCGGATGCGCTCGCCCATCCGCGGCAGGTTGGCGTCGGTCAACGAACTGGCGTAATGCCGCGCTGGGGAAACGTATGCTCGACGCGTCCGCGAAACGGTAACGCGCATGGCGTGCCGCACGATGCCGCGCTGGATGTCATCGTGCCGCACGACGGCTGGGAAGATCGGCAGTCCGGCGGCGTCGGCCGAGGTCCAGCCGGCGGGGCGGAGCGCGTTCGATTTCAGATCGAAGATCGACGCCTGCGCGGCATGCCAGCGCGTGCCGACGAGCTTCATGTTGTAAAACTCATACAACCTTCGGTTCACCGGATCGACGACAATCGCGTGGCGGTCGCCCCCTTCACCGATGGTATCGCGTTGCACGTCCTGCAATGTCAGATGCCGCAGGTCCGGATCGCGTTGATAGTTGACCGGCCAGCCTTCGATCGGCACGTTACTCGGGACGGGATAAGGACCCGGATCGGATTCATCGGCATAGATTCCCACTTCCACATTGATGCGGCGCTGAAAGTGCGGGACCAGGATAAAACCCATATCGGTGTTGTAGCGAAACACCTTGTCGCGCCCGATGGAGCTGATCATCGCGGCGGAGTTCGGGTGCAGCGGCCAATTTGCGACAACCTGATTCCAGGCGTTGTTCGCCGGGAAGACCTGCAGGTTCGACAGGATGAGGTCGGCGAGAGGCGTGTCGAACATCGTCGGCCGCGCGTACACCGACGGCAAAGTGATCATTTGAGGGGGCAGCTCGACCAGGATCGCTGGGCCCCGATCGAACGGCGCCGCCCTGTCTTGTGCGTTGATTCCCGCACAACTTGCCGTCCACAGCGCGCACACCAGCATCCATGGTTGTCGTGACATGAGTTGCTCCTTCCCAGGATGTCCGTCTTGCTGCCCGCCGCGTTGATTCTGTGCGGAAGAAAGGGCCGAGGTCAATCTCAGCGATGCTCGATACAAGCCATAAATGCCGTTTGCACACTACTTCCCGCACAATCCGACGCACAGCAGGTGCGGTGGCAGGGCCTAGTGGATTCGCTCTGCCGAAGTGCGGCGTGCCAATTCTAAGGGCTGTTCCAGCGGGAACATACGAAGCCGGTGCCAGCGAATTTGCCGTGTTCAGCGGTCGATTTCAAAACGCAGGCGGACATGTGGCATAGCCCGAACGTGTGGGTGTCCTTTGAAGCGTTTTTCAGGACGCACGTTTTCGGCCTGGCGACGTCCATCGCGTACGCAAACGACCGCCTCAACGTTCCTCCAGGGAAGGTAGAACGATTCATGAAACGGATCATCGCAGTATCTGTGAGCTGGGCGCTGCTGAGCAGCTGTCCGGCCGCCAACGCGGATGAGAACGCGATTGCGTTCCAGACCGTGTCCGGCGAATTCCAGCAACCTGACCCCATTTTGGACTACGCCCGGCAAAACGCGCGTCCCGCGAGGGAGTCAAGCGTGACGCCGATCCTGTCGCAGGAAGCGACAGTCGAAGAGGCGCCGGTCGCCCCGGAACCGCCCCCAGCGATGGAAGAGGAAATGGCTGACGTCGCCCCGCCCGTCGCGGAGGAGGCCGAAGCTCCCGGCGACGAAGCGGCGGCCGCGGCAGAGGCGGACGAATGCGGCGCTGGCAAGGACGAATGCGGCTGCGACAAGAAAAAGATTGAAGCAGCCAAGAAGGCCGCCGCGACGGCCTACAAGCCGTTGTATTACGACAACGACTTCTCGTACATCGACGACCCCTGCTACAAGGGCTGCCTGCTGGGAGACAACTTCAAGCAGATGCACCTTGGCGATTGCTGGGTGGTGAGCGTGGGCGGCGAGTTCCGCATGCGTCAGCACAGCGAACATAACATGCGCGCCAAGCCGCTCAGCGGCCGTGACGACGACTTTTTACTCTATCGCACGCGGCTGTTCGCCAATGCGAAATACGGCGACTGGCTGCGTCTGTACGCGGAAGCGATTGACGCGCAGAGCGAACATGAGAACCTGCAGCCGCGCAACATCGAAGTCAATCGCGCGGACATGTTGAACCTGTTTGCCGACGTGCGGGCGCTCGACGGCGACAACGCCGACGTCTGGGTCCGCGGCGGTCGCCAGGAATTGCTTTACGGCAATCAACGTTTGATTTCGCCGCTCGATTGGTCCAATACCCGCCGCACGTTCGACGGCCTGAAGGGGATGTATAAGGGCGAAAAGCTCAGCGCCGACTTCTTCTGGACCCGCAACGTGCCGTTTTCGCAGCACTTGCCGGACGACCATAACTTTGATAACCCCAATCAAAGTGAAGAGTTCATGGGCGCGTATGCGACGTACAAGAAGGATGCGAACCAGACGTTGGAGACCTTCTTCCTCCGGCTCGACGAGCAGGATCCCGTGACGCAGCCCTCGGGCACGGTGGTCAACGGGTACGATCCCAACCTGTTCGGCGCCCGCTGGTACTTCGTCAACGGCGACTGGTTGCACGAGGTCGAAGGCGGCTATCAGTTCGGCGACTACAACCGCAATCAGGACATCCAGGCCGGGTATTACGTGGTCGGCTTGGGCCGCGAATTGAAATGCGTGAAGTGGAAGCCGACCGTTTGGTTGTACTACGACTGGGCCTCCGGCGACGCCGATCCGAACGACGGCGAGTACGGGACATTCAATCAGTACTTTCCGCTGGGTCACAAGTACTTCGGGTTCATGGATATCATCGCGCGGCAGAATATCCAGGACATTAACGCTACGTGCTTGCTCCATCTGCATGAGAAGATCACGCTCTTGGGCTGGTATCACGTGTTTTATCTGGAGGAAGAGCGCGACGCCTTGTACAACGCGGCTGGCGTGCCGATCTACCAGGATCCCACCGGGAGCGCCGGCAAGGACATCGGCCAGGAAATCGACCTGCTGTTGACCTACAAGTTCAATCCGCGGGCCGACGTCATGCTGGGCTACTCGCACTTCTTCGCGGGTGATTACTTCGACAGCGCCGTGATCCAGAACGGTACGGCCGGTCTGGCCACGAACGGTTCCAACGGACAGGACGCCGATTTCGTGTATACGCAGTTGTCCGTGCAGTTCTAGTCGGGAGAGAGTGATTGACAAGCGCGAGGCGAGGCGGAGTTAAGTAAACGCCTCGCGCGAGTTCGTAACAAAGAAACTGAGTGCCAATGCCGCCGCGGGGGCGAGAGTTCCCGCGGCGGTTCATTTTGCGCGGTGCGCCGAAGCGCTTCGCATGGAAACCAAGAAATCTCAGTGCGGCGCTTTACACCATGCAAGCGCGAAACAAACTTGACGCGGGCCGCGGGGATGAACATATTGAATGGCGCGTGGCGGAGGTCCGAGTTAACTAACGCCCCTTGAGGACCTGGGCCATGAATGGGCTGGATTGGCGGAATTCGATAGGTACGCGGCAGCTGATTGCGGTAGTGGTCGCTATTGTGTGCTGTGCGGAGCGGTGTGCGGCCGCGCCGGGGGATGTGTTGCTGACGATTGGCAATCCCGACGGGATTGTTAGCTCCGCGTTTGGCGACGCGTTGAGCGTTGCCAGCGGGACGATTCTGGTCGGGGCTCGCAACACGTCGGTGGACAACATGCCGTTCGTGGGTCGCGCATACGCGTTCGACAGCGCCATCGGCGAACTCCGGCATACACTGCACGACCCCGATCCAATCGAGCGTCATCAGTTCGGCATCAGCACGTCCATTGTCGGCGACTATTTGCTCGTGGCGGCTGACAACCCGCCCAATGGCGTTTATGTCTTCGATCGAGCGACCGGTTCCCATCTGAGTACGCTGCTCAGCCCGAAGCCGCAAACTAGTGATTCCTTCGCCGGTTCGCTCACCGCGGTCGGCGACAAGGTGTTTGTCAGCGCATCGTCACAAGACTTCGAAGGGGCCAGGAACGCGGGGGAAGTGTTTTTGATGGACCCAGCGTCGGGCGACGTCGTGCTGAGCGTTCCCAATCCCATTCCGTTTGTGAACGATCTGTTTGGTGCCTCGGACAGTTCCGCGATAGGTCTCGCGGGCGGCAAGATATTCGTAGGCGAATTCCTCGATCGAGATTCCGAGGGAAAAATCTTGGGAAGCGTGGCGGTATTCGAGGAATCGAGCGGAGCATTGATCGAAAAGATTTACAATCCCCGCGCTGAGAATCTGAACGACCTTTCCGAGTGGTTTGGCGAAACCCTCGTCGTCGACGAAAGGATTCTCGTCGTCGGCGCGCGGCACGATTCGCCTGCCGGGATGTATAGCGCCGGAGCCGTCCATGTGTTTGACACGTCGACCGGCGATGAACTTCATTATCTTCCGAATCCCAATCCCGGAGAGTTGGACGACTTCGGTTCGGCCGTCGCTCTGATCGGCGACGACATCCTGGTGTCAGCCCGCGGAGATAGCCCCGACGGCGTTGTTCAAAGTGGTGCCGCGTTTCTTTTCGACGGCTGGACCGGTGAGTTACTGCTTTCGATTCCCAATCCATCAGGCAATCCCTTCGAATTCTTCGGCTGGTCCATTGCCACGCTCGCCAACGATTTCGTGATCGGCGCGCCGTACGCGGACGGGGGCGGACGCGTTTATGTCATCGAGGGCGTTCCGCCCCGCATCGAGGGGGACGCGAACCGCGACGGCATCGTGAACATTCTTGACCTCAACGCCGTGCGCAACGACTTTGGGTTGCAAAACCACGGACTCGGCGCGGACGCCAACCGCAATGGAGTCATTGATATCGCGGACCTCAATGCGGTGAGGAACCATTTTGGGGAGGGAGTGGTCAACGCGCCCGAGCCCGCGACATGGCTACAGTTGTTGGTCGCCATGGCAGCCTGGAGGCGCCATTACTGCCGCGGATCCAAGACCAGGGGGCATTCCTCACACACGCATCGGCACAAGCATGGCGGCGCCCTACGTGTCAGGGATTGCGTTGCTCGCGCAGCAACTATCTCAGCGATACTAGGGCCGGCGGCTTTCGATGACGGAGTATGTCGACATCATGAAGGAGACGGGCGTCGCCGTGGTCGACAACTACACCGGACGGGACGTGCTGCCCATTCCCAGCAACCTGGCGCATCCCAACGGCATCACGCCCTCGTATGGCACGTACAAGCGCGTGAACGTCGTCGATTTGGCCGACAAGTTCGCGCCGCCCGAAGTTACGTCCTTCAAGATCGGGAGCAGTTCGAGCCAAGTGAATCACGCGGACTACGCCGTTCCCGCCGGCTCAGGCCAGCAACTGAAGACCGTGCCCGTGGCTTCGCCAAATCAGATCATCATCACGTTCAATGAGAACGTGCTGATTCAAGCCGATCATTTGACAGTATCCAGTGCCGTTTCCGGGTCGACCTATTCCTTCGTGGGCGGAACCTTCAACTACGACGACAACGTGAAGACTGCGACGTGGACGTTCAATACGGCGTTCCCCGCCGACCAACTTGTGTTGACTCTCGACGATGCAGTTACCGATCGCTATGGCAACGCCCTCGACGGCGAGTGGGCAAATCCGGCTGCGCTTTCGTCGGCAAGCTCGGATACGTGGCCCTCTGGAAACGAAGTCGCAGGCGGCGATTTCATTTTCCGCGTCACCATTCTCCCTGGCGACGTGAATCGCGACAACGTCGTCAACATCACTGACCTGAACACGACGGTCAACAACAGCGGCCTTACGCCGGCGATTTGGACGCAGGGGGAGATGACGGGCGATAACCTGGTGAACCTGGCTGACAAAAATCTTGTGTCGAATAACTTCGCCCGCAATTTCACGACCTGGCCGGGGGGCGGCATGATGATGATGTCC
>JAWXBP010000495.1 GCA_034440135.1 Planctomycetia bacterium | reverse complement strand
TGAGATTGAGGGCACCCAAGAGCGAACGATTCATGGGTGTTAACACTTGAATATCCAACTTTGGATCGAGTCCAAAACGGGCAGGAATGCGCTCTTGAACTAACCGGACCAACACGTCTCGAATCGCCTCGGGCTCATTGGATTCGATAAAATAAAAGTCGCTCAGCTCCTCTGACTTGGGCGAATGCGGCATCTGGCCGTGATTGATGGCATAGGCCGCCGTGATGATTCGACTTTGGCTTGCTTGTCGAAAAATCTCAGTGAGGCGGACCACCGGGACCACGTTCGAATTGATCAGATCGGCCAGCACCGAACCGGGACCGACCGAGGGAAGCTGGTCCACGTCCCCCACCAGGATCACACATGCTTCGCTGGGAATCGCTCGCAAGAGTTGGTGGCCCAACACTACATCGACCATTGAGGTTTCATCCAACACGAACAGGTCACCTGTCAGGGGATGTTGTTGGTTGCGTTTGAACTCGCCGGTAGCGGGGTCAAACTCCAGGAGCCGGTGAATCGTTTTGGCGGTGCGCCCGGTTGTCTCGGCCAACCGCTTTGCTGCCCGACCTGTGGGTGCGGCCAGCGCGCATTTCAGTTCCTTGGCGGCAAAGATCTCCAAAATGCTGCGCACGAGGGTCGTCTTGCCAACACCAGGCCCCCCGGTGATGACGAGTAACTTATGCTGGCAGGCCTGCCGGATGGCCTCTTGCTGTGCCACGGCTAAACTGATGTCCAACCGCTGTTCAACCCACGTGATCGCCTTTTCCACTTCGATGCGTGGCAAGGGATGCGTCCTGGACGAGGCGATTCGGTGAACCGACTGCGCCAAGCCTACCTCCGCCCGGTGAAGACTGGCGAGATATAACCACGGCTCGCCATCGGTGGACTCTCGGATCACGCTTCCATCTTGCACGACGCTCCGGACGGCAGCTGCGACGACATTTTGCTCGATTTCGACCAGCTTGACTGCATGTTCGACCACACCCGGCTCTGGATAGCTGCAATGTCCCTGACCAGCCAGGTCTTGCAGCGTATATCGCACGGCCGCCCTGGCACGATAAGGGCTATTGCGTTCGATTCCTAGCGTGGCGGCCAATTCATCGGCGGTCTTGAAGCCGATGCCGCGGATATCGTCGGCCAGTTGGTACGGGTTCTCTTTGATCTTCGCGATAGACTCGCGTCCATAGGTGCGGTAAATGCGAATCGCTCGGCCGGAAGTAATACCATGTTCGGTCAGAAATAGGATGATTTTGCGGACTTCCTTTTGCTCCTCCCAGCTTCGCTGGATGCGCTGCAACCGGCCCGGGCCGATGCCGCGAATGTGAAGCAAGAAGTCCGGCGACTGCTCGAAGACTTCGAGCGTACGTTCCTGGTAGAGCGCGACAATCTTGGCGGCAAGTTTAGGGCCAATGCTGCGGATTGCTCCCGCTGCGAGATATTTCTCGATGCCCTCCGCTGAGGCAGGATGCGTTGTTTTCAAGACGTCGGCCTTGAACTGCTGGCCATGTTCACGGTCGACCACCCAGTGGCCGCTGGCCTCGACATGCTCGCCCGCCGTTACCGAGGTTGTGCTACCGATAACTGTCACAAGATCGTCGTGTCCCTGAAGCTTGACGCGTAACACCGCAAACCCGTTGTTCGGGTTGTGGTAGGTAACACGCTCGATGAATCCTTTCAAGTTTTCGGACATTGACGGCAATTCGGCGGCAGAGGTCCGCATGGCTGGGTGGCGAAGGACTTCATTAACTGGTGTTGCCAGAACTTTGCGATCGGTAGTTCGAGCAGTGTTTGCTGCTGGGTCATTGATAGATGCGTTAATGATTGGGCACGCTGAAAACACGACATCCATCGTCAGGCCAACCGCCGGCAACATTTCCAGCCGTCGGTAGGATGGACCGTCGCACAGTTAGGCCCGCCATCCCGCCCAGTACCGGGCAACCGGACTTCGAGGACTTGGTTCGAATACGCAGACGCCTGCTCAATCAGCTCCCAGGAGATGTCACGCAGCGGAACTTTGATTCTCCGCTCCCATACGCTGTCGGCTTGTCCAGCAAGGCGTCCAATATCGAGGTAGAGGAATCGAGCACTTGGAGGTCCTTGGGCGAGCGGGCCAAGAAAGTTGGGAAGCCCGCCTTCAAGATTATCCTTAACGGTCACCGTGCAGGCGAAGGTGAGGTCAGCGCCATTCGACCGCTGTTTTTGGATCGTCGTGTAGGCGCTGCCTTTGCCGTGTTGCAGGCCGAAGTCAACGCCAGCCGGCGGCGCGATCAGGACAATTCTCAGGGACAGCTCTTTTTCCATTGCGAGACTATTCGTCGTAAATCGCGCCGTAGCCGGCCGCCTCGATGGCGGCCGCCGGAAACTTGTCATCCGGTGCCTTCCATTCCTGGAGGCAAATTACATCCGGAACAGATTGCTCCAGCCAATCCAGCAGCACGGGCAGTCGACCGTTGATGCCGTTTACATTGTAAGTGGCAATCTTCATCCGATTCTACCGTCGATCACCAGGGCGCTATTCTGGCCTGAAGGATTCAATCGCGTCGCTCGTGACTGCACTGGTCGATCACGACCGCTGCGGCCAGGATCAATACGTCGTCCTCCTCATCCGCACACTCAATCCCGTAGGTGTCCGTCAGGCTGAAGAAGGCTTTGGAGACGTTTGCCACGGATCGACTGCCACGCGTGAACTGATATTCGTAGTCCCAGAAATTACCCTGGGCTACGAGGTCGTCCGGTCCCGGCACATCCACCGTGAACTCCGCACGAAACAGGGTGAACAGCGACTTCTTCACGACCGCGGCCAGCTCCCCGCCGCGATAAATCTCGTAGGTCGGTCCCCAAGCCAAAAGCTTCTGGGCAATGAAGGCCAGCTCTTTGCCCTGCATGTCCTGAAAGGCCAGCTTGCTGCCGAAGCTGAAACCGCGGCCGTCAATAAAATACCGCGGCTGGCCCGCTTCATCGGCGACGGTGTAGTCGTCCCCCCAAGACAACCATTTCTGGCGCATTTGGTAGCGGGGCATGGGCTTCTCCGAAATGACGCAATTGTCCGATCAACACGGCTCCCGTAGTTGGCTGCCCAGCATTGTACCACCACTGCTGGCCCGAGTCGTAGCGGCGGAGGGCAATGCAGTACAGCACCGTAATGTGAACCGGAGCAACTGTCGCAATGCCGGCAGCAGCGGGCACTGCCCATGAATGCCCGCGCAGTTGGACAGCCTTTCCTTGGCACACGCTGTGCGTCGTGTGATGGGGACGTGGAAAGCATCGCAGAAACTGTGCGTATTTGCAGCTGTCAGAGCCACACTGACTGAAGCGCATTCTTTTGCTTGGTGTAAAAACAGTCATGATGCCGGAGTTACGAAACCGGCTGTCCATATCGAAACTTCGAATCACCCAAATCCTCAGTGGGAAGTTGGCCATGAGAATCACGTTTTCAATCGCACTCGCGGCGGCTCTCCGGGGGCTTGCATGCCCTCAGTTGGTTTCTGCTCAAGACGCTGGCGCAGGCGGCACGGGTGGGGGCGGGGCCGCAACTAGCTCCAGCAACTCCGCTGGCACGCCTGTCCCCACGACAACTAGCACCCAGGGGAGCGTTGGCGTCCCCAATGTGCAGGGTGGCAACAGCGAAGTCGCGCCCCGTGGCGGGAACAATGGCGCATCCACGTCACGGAGTGCGCAGCCAAATACGACCCCAGTCACTCCGAATAACTCCAGTAGTTCGAATCGGACGAACGGCAACCAACTCGCTCCGTCCACCGA
>JAWXBP010000494.1 GCA_034440135.1 Planctomycetia bacterium | reverse complement strand
CCATCAAGGCCTACCCGGGGTTGGTCGAAAACGGCGAAGCCGTCGATTTGCAGTTGTTTGGCAATGCGCCTCAAGCGGAGCAGGAAACGCGCTATGCATTGGCGCGGCTGTTCTACTTCGCCAATCAGCGGGAAATCCGCAACCAGGTGGAATGGCTGCCGGCTTGGAAGCAGGTGACGTTGGCCGCGGCCACGTTGAAAGGGATCAATCTCCGCGACCAGCTCGGCCAGTTGATTGCCGCCCGAGCGTTCATGGACGACCAGCCGCTGGTGCGCAGCCAAGATGATTTCGCGATCCGCCAGAAGCTCGGCAAGAAGCAAATCGTTCCTGCCGTTCAGTCCGTGGCGAACCTGGCCGGGCCATTGTTCGCCAACTATCACCAGGCGCGTTTGGCGCTCGAGAAAACGACCCATTCGCAAGCAAAATACGCGGCCGACGACGTCCACGAGCAGCTCACGGCGCTCGCAGGGTCTCGGTTCCTGACACGCACGCCCTGGGTCTGGCTGCAACACTTCCCTCGCTATCTGAAGGCGGTCGCCCAACGGTTAGAGAAAATCAACGCCGGCGCACGGGAGAAGGACCGTGAACTTTCCAGTCAAGTCGCCCCGTTCTGGCGGCGCTATGTCGAACGGGCCGAACTCAACGAACGGCTAGGAATCGCTGATCCGGAGCTAAATGTGTTCCGCTGGATGATCGAGGAATTCCGGGTATCGCTCTTCGCGCAGCAAATCGGCACGTCGCTGAGCGTGTCACCGAAGCGGCTGGAGGCTCAGTGGAGCCGGGTCCGCGTAGAGTAGTCGCCTCGGCCAGTCGTCGCGACGAAGCGATCGGCGCCCGTGGATGAGTGGGAACTTCGCGACCCCTTTCGCTCGTCTAAGCGTACAATCGTTATAGGCTGAACAGTTTGCCGCGCCTGACGTATGCTTTTAGCGTAAGTCTTATCGTGGCGGGGCTTTTCGCTTGCAAGAACGGTTGGTTTCCGTTTAATGAGAGAATGCGGCATCAGCGGCCGACGAGGCACGCGGAATGCTCTTAGCCGGGTTGTCCGTCGTCCATTTCGCCCCACAGCACCCCTTGCTTGGCAGCTATGACTCAGCGCCCTGATCAGCCCAAGTTGGTGACGTCGTTTTCCGAAGAAGCTCTGACCCGCCGCATGCGGCGTCCGGTCAAGCGCGTTACGCGCCCCTTGCCAGTCGCCAAGCGGTCCGAGCCCGCAAAAAAGCAGGCGCCGACGACCCGGCGTAAGAAGCCTTCGCGCCACTCCGCGTTCCAGATGGAAGCGCTTGAAACCCGGGCGATGATGGCGGCTGACGCCTCGGATCATACGCATTCTCACCTGGAAATCTGGATCGAGGGGACGAAGTTCGCCATTCCGGAGACTGTGGGAAGGTTCCAAGATCACGTGGAGATCATCCACACTCACAATCCGCACGGCGTGCTGCACGTCGAGCCGGGCGATACGCCGGAGACGGAAATTGCCGTGCCGACGATCGGGGATTTCTTCACGATCTGGCGGACCAAGGGGGGCATTGCGGGCAACAAAGAGAACGCCTTTTTTGACAGCACGCGAATCTTCGACCATGTGGTGGATGCAACTCACACGTTGAAATTTTTCGTCAACGGCGTGGAGAATACCGAGTTCCAGAACCACGTCTTCGACTTCAGCGAAGAATTGGTCATCCGCTACGACGCGATCGCGAACACCAATCCGACTTTGCCGGAATTGCCGAATGTAACGCTCCAGGCCGGCGCGCCGCTGATTGTTTCGCTGGACGGATTTGACGCCGATGGCGACGATCTGACGTACACGGTGCAAAGCACCAATCCGTCCGTCACGGGCGTATTCTTGAACGGCCGCAACCTGCGGATGACCGTCCAGGGCTACGGCGAGATGGTGTTCCAGTTGTTCGAAGAGCTGACGCCCCGGACGACGCAGCGGATCATTCAGTTGGCCCAGTCCGGCTTTCACGACGGCGTCACGTTTCACCGCGTGATCGACGATTTCGTGCTGCAAGGAGGCGATCCGACCGGAAGCGGCAGCGGCGGTTCGGAATTCGGCGACTTCGATGACGAGTTCGTTGGCGATTTGCAGCACACGAGTAAAGGCTTGTTGTCGATGGCCAAGACCGTCGACGACACGAATGACTCGCAGTTCTTCATCACCGAGGTGGCGACGCGGCACTTGGACTTCAACCATTCGATCTTCGGCAAATTGATCGAGGGAGAGGCCGTCCGCGAGGCCATCAGCGAAGTTGCCACCGACGACAATGATAAGCCGACCACGCCGGTGCGCATCGAAGGCATGACCGTCTTCGTCGACAAGCAAAACGGGACGCTGATGCTCAAGGCGCCGGTCGGCACGACCGGCACTTCGACGGTCACAGTCACTGCCAGCGACGGCAAGGGCGGCACGGTTCAGCGGAGCTTCCAGGTCACGGTTCAGGCGGACGGCACGAACAACAATCCCTTCTTGTTGCCGATCGAGGAACCGATCACGCTGGTTGGCGACGAGCCGAAAGTGATCACGCTCAAGGCGCAAGACGTCGAAGGCAATCCGATCTTTTTCACGGTGTTGCCCGGTAGTAATCTGACAGCCATACTTGGCGCGACCCAAGTCAACCCGCTGAACCAGATCGCGGAGACGACGCTCACCATTAGCCGCAAGGCAGGATTCAGCGGTAACACTTCCTTGGCGATCATCGCGCATCCGACGGCTGCGAGCTCCGGCACATCAGGGACCGCGGACCGCCAGGACGTAGCTGTGACTGTCTCGGTCGCGGCGCCGATCGCCCCGACGGGCGTGAAGTTGACGACCGGCAGTGACACCGGAACCAGCGGCACGGATGGCGTTACGCAGCGCAACAACGCGGCGAATGCGCTCCTGACCTTCGAAGTCGCCGGCTTGCAATCCGGCGCGGTTGTCCGCTTGTTCGCGGGCGCGACGCAGGTCGGCGAGGCGACGGCCACGGGCGCGACGATGGTGATCTCCACCAATGGCGCGGGTGCGCTGGTCGACGGAGTCCACAACTTCACCGTCACGCAGACCGTGGGCGGATTGACCAGCCCAGCGTCGGCCCCGGTGGCGATTACGATTGATTCCCGTACGCCACAATTCACGTCGTCGCCGGTTACGAATGTGTTCGCTGGCAGCTTATATAGCTACGACGCCCAGAACGACGAGGAGGGGGGGGCTGGTTTCCTGTTCGGGTTGATTTCGCCGCCGGCCGGCATGACGATTAACGCTCAGACAGGCGCGATCGCGTGGACGCCAAACGGCTCGCAGATCGGCGTCCATCCGGTGACAATTCGCGCCACGGATTTGGCCGGTAACTTTGTCGATCAGTCGTTCAACGTCACCGTCGAAAACTCGGTGCCGGTGCTGAACCCGATCGGCGCGAAGACGGTGAACGAGAATGAACTGCTGACGTTTACCGCCACGGCCACCGATCCGAACTTGCCTGCGGATGTACTGACCTTCAGCCTGGAAGCCGGCGCACCGGCGGGGGCGACGATCAACCCAACGACCGGCGTCTTCACCTGGACGCCGACGGAGTTGGAGGGCGGACTGTCATTCAATATCACGATTCGCGTCACCGACCAGGCCGGCGGCTTCGACAACGAGACGATTCAAGTCACGGTCGCCGAAGTCAATCAAGCGCCGGCGCTCAACGCGATTGGCGACAAGGCGATCGTAGCGAACCAGTTGCTCACGTTCACGGCCGTGGCGACTGACGCCGATCAGCCCGCGCAGACATTGGCGTACAGCCTCGGCGCGGGCGCGCCGGCCGGCGCGACGATCAACGCCACGACGGGCGTCTTCAGTTGGACGCCAACACCGGCGCAAGCTCCGGGCACGTACTTGATCACAGTCCGTGTCTCGGACGGTACCGCGGAAGACTTCGAACAGATCACGGTCTTCGCGCAGGACGTCGCCGCGACTCCGGTGCTGCCAAACTTGGCTGCCCAAACGGTTGACGAAGGGCAGACCGTGGCGTTGAATCTCGCCGCCGCGGACACGAACCTGCCGCACGATCGGCTGACTTACGCGATCGTCAGCGGCCCCGCCGCGGCCACCATTGATGCGAACGGCCAGTTTTCTTGGGTGACGACCGAGGCGGATGGGCCCGGAACGCATACCTTCACGATCAAGGTCACGGACGCGCTGGGACTGAGCGATACGTCTACGCTCACCGTCACGGTGAACGAAGTCAATCAGGCGCCCGTCTTGGCCCCAATCGGCAACCGTAGCGTCAACGAAGGCGAGTTGTTCAGCTTGATTGCCGTCGCGACCGACGGCGACTTGCCGGCGAACACGCTCACCTATAGCCTGGCCAACGGCGTTCCGGCCGGCGTGACGATTAATGCCACGACCGGCGAACTCCAGTGGCAGACGACGGAAAGCGACGGCGGTCAAGCAGTCACCGTCACGGTGCAAGTGTCGGACGGCACGGTGCAGACCTCCGAGACGATTACGATCACGGTCGTGGAAGTGAACCAGGCCCCGGTCTTGGCGGAAGTCACCGACCGTACCGTCGACGAAGGGGGCATGATTGAATTCGCCGCCGTGGGAACCGACGCCGACCTGCCGGCCAACACGTTGACTTATACGCTCGATTCCGGCGCGCCGGCCGGTGCGACGATCGACCCGGTAACCGGCGCGTTCCGCTGGGTGACCACCGAGGCCGATGGTCCGCAGACGCACACGATCACGATTCGTGTCAGCGATCAGCTCGGCCTCAGCGACGCGGAGACGTTCACTGTTACGGTGAACGAAGTCAACACCGCGCCAGTGCTGGCGGACATCGCCGATCGTACCGTGGCGGAACGCAGCGCAATCTCCTTCAACGCAGCCGCGACGGACGCCGATCTGCCGGCCAATGCGCTCACGTATTCGCTCGGCTCCGGCGCTCCGGCCGGAGCGACGATCAACCCGACGACCGGCTTGTTCGAATGGGCTCCCAGCGAAGCCCAAGGCCCCGGCGCCTTTACGATCACCATCGTGGTCACCGACAGCGGTGGCCTGTCGGACACGGAGACGTTCACCGTCAATGTGACCGAGATCAACGACCCGCCGGTGCTGGCCGAGATCACGGATCGCACGATCAATCTCGGCTCGACGCTGTCGCTCGACGCCGTGGCGACGGACCCGGACGTGCCGTCGAGCGGCCCGCTCGAATACAGCCTCGGCGCCGGCGCGCCTGCCGGCATGAGCATTGATCCGGTGACCGGCAAGATCACTTGGACGCCGACTGCCGCGCAGAACAATCAATCGTTCGATGTCCGCGTGATTATCGAGGACGCCACCGGCTTGACCGACGAAGAAGTGTTCCGCGCGACGGTCAACGCCGCGCCGGTGCTCGACGAGATTCTCGATCAAACGATCGACGAAGGCACGTTGCTGGCGATCACCGCCCGCGCCACCGACGACGATCCGGTGGCGTACTCCCTTGCTACGGGCGCGCCTTCGGGGCTCACGATCGACCCGCAAACCGGGGCACTTCGCTGGACTCCGACCGAGGCGCAAGGCCCTGGCGAGTTCGAGGTGACCGTCGTCGCGACAGACTCGGGACAACTCACCGCGGAACGCACTTTCACGATTACGGTCCGCGAAGCCAATCTCGCGCCCGTTGTCGATCCCGTTGAAGATCAATCGGCGAATGCCGGTGATGAATTGACATTCACCGTCGCGGCGCGCGACCTGGATCTACCGGGTCAGAAGCTGCGATTCAGCCTCGAGCCTGGCTCGCCTGCCGGTGCGTCGATTGATCCGGTGACCGGTGAGTTCCGCTGGACGGTGCCGACCGATTTCCGTGAGTCGAGCGTGGACATTGTCATTCGCGTTACGGACGATGGCCCCGGAGAAATGTCAGCCACAATTACAGTTCGTGTGACGCTGACTGACTTGGCTTTGGCGTTGTTCACGACGAACGGCGCGAATGGATTGACGAACACGGTCGCCTCCCCGACCCTCTTACGCACGCGCAATGTCAGCGCGGTGGTTGCCCAGCAATCCGCGGCGCACGCCGCCGCGGCTGCCGCGTTGGATCGCTTCGAGGATGTGCCGCTGAGTGACGCCGACCTCGCTTACTTCGCCGGACGCATGTATCGCCTCGGCCCCGCCGACGGCGGCGTCGGGCCGGCGGCCAAGATCGATCCGAACGATCCGAACCAACGTCGGCGCAATGAGCAGGACGGCGCGTCGCCGAATGAACAACGCCTGTTCAAGCCGCCGGTCGAGGAAAACAACGAACAGCCGACCAGCGGTAAGCCCGCAGTACGCGATCCGCAACCGGTGCGGAATATCAACTTTGAACGCCATCAGCCCGGGGTCATTCGCGAGCCCCTGGCGACGCCGCCGGTGGCGGACGAATCGTTCGACAATTGGGGCGATGAGTCTCCGGTGGAATTGCCGGCAATCGATGTCGCTGACACGGTGATTTCAACGTGGTTGGACGAAGAGACCGCCGAGGCAATTGCCGCAGAGCAGATCGTCCAGGAGAATGACGAGCCGACGCAAGCCTCGCTGGGCCTGGTGGCGATTCCCATCATCGCCGGCGAATTGCTCGAGCGCCGTCGCCGTCAACGCGAAGAGGCGGCTCGGCGCAAGCCGCGCTAGCCGATTCGTCCATATGCCTGGAGGATCAAAGATGCATCGCCGTCGCCTGTTGTTCTGCGCGCTGAGTTGCCTGGCATGCGTTGGAATTACCGGGCGGCGCGCTTCGTCCGCCGAACCGCTCGATCCGCAGCGCTGGGAAGAAGACATCCAGCGGTTCGAAGCGCAGGATCAAAAGGAAATGCCGGCGCCGGGCGGCGTCTTGTTCGTCGGCAGTTCGAGCATCGTGCGCTGGAACCTCGAGGAGGCGTTTCCCGAACTCAAAGCGATCAACCGCGGGTTCGGCGGTTCCGAAGTGGCGGATTCGCTGCACTTCGCGGATCGCATCATCTTGCCATATCGTCCGCGGACGATTGTCTTCTACGCCGGCGACAACGATATCGCCAATGGAAAATCCGCGGAGCAAGTGGCGAAGGACTTCGCGCGGCTGGCCGCGAAGATTCATGAAGGTCTGCCGGAAGCTCGCTTATTGTTTTTAGCGATCAAGCCGAGCCGCGCACGTTGGGAGTTGATCGACGTGCAACGCGAGGCGAATCGATTGGTCGCGGCGCAAGCTGAAGGCGCTGACTTCCTGAGATTCGTCGACCTCGCTTCGCCTCTCCTGGGCGACGACGGACTACCGCGTGAGGACTTGTTCGAAGACGACAAGCTTCACATCAACGCAGCCGGCTACGAAGTCTGGAACGCATTGCTGTGCGCCAAGCTTGCACCAAAGTAGTATCGGTATCGCAGAGGCAATCAAGTGGCGGGCCTCGTTTTGTTTGGGAATGCGTTGACGATTTGCCGCGATGGGTTCGAGGCGACGATTTCTCAATTGACGCCGGCCCGCCCTACGTCGCTACGACGTGATGCCTTTGGTCAATTCCATGAAGGCGGTTTCGAGGTTAATCTCGTCTTCCTTAAGTTGCGTGACGCGGTGGCCGGCGTTGACGAGCAACGTGGCGAGATCGCTGTAGTCGCGCTGCTCGGGGCGCAACGTGGTGATGATCGTGCCGTCGCGCAGCTCGATCTTTTCGACGGAGCTTTGCGCCTGCAACAAAGCTGCGGCGGACTCTTGGTTTTGCTGAACGCGGATATGCAGCACGACCTGCCGCCGTACTTGGCGCATCACGTCGGCCACGTCGGCGTTCACGATCAATTCGCCGCGCTCGATGATGCCGATCTTGTTGCAGATGTCGGCCAGTTCCGGCAGGATGTGGCTGGAAACCATGATTGTTTTGCCAAGATTGCGCAGTTCCTTGAGCAGCGTGCGAATCTCGATGCGGGCGCGGGGATCGAGGCCGCTGGCCGGTTCGTCCAGCAGCAACACCTGCGGATCATGCAATAACACCCGGGCCAAGCCGAGGCGCTGGTTCATGCCGCGCGACAGGCTGGTAACCAACTCGTCGCGCTTATAGCCGAGATCGACGAGCGCGAGCACGTCTTCGCATTTCTTGCGTCGCGCGGGCCCGTCGATACGATAAGCCGCGGCGAAGAACTCCAGGTATTCGATCACCTTCATATCGTCGTACACGCCGTAGAAGTCCGGCATGTAGCCGATCAGCCGTCGGATTTCCTTCGGCTTCGTGTAGATCGAATACCCGCAGACGTACGCCTCGCCCCAGGTGGGATTGAGCAGCGTGGCGAGGATGCGCATCGTGGTCGTCTTGCCGGCGCCGTTGGGGCCGATGAAGCCGAACACGTCGCCGCGATCGAGCTTCAAGTCGAAATGCTTGAGCGCGTGGATCTCGCCGTAGGTTTTCGTGAGGTCGCGGGTCTCGATCATGGACTGGGCGCGGGGCTAGAGTCGGGAGAAGTGCTGGCGGCGGCTGGCGCGACCGGTGCAATGGGACTGACAGGCAACAGAGTTCTGACCACGACCCAGCGGCGCTCATCTTCGCCGCGGAGTGGTTGGCCGTTGTGATGAAGCACCGCGCCCGGCGCATCTTTGGCGAGCGGTTCGGCGACGAAGCCGACGAGCATTGCCTGGCCCAAGTCGCGACGGGCGCTGAGGTCGAGTTGTCGCAATGCGCCGTTCCAGGAGTGCGAGTACTCGCTACCGCCGGCGGCGTCGTAGAACAGGATCTGGCGGAGGATTTCTTTCACATCGGTGGATTCGGCGTCCCACTGCGTGCCGACCATCGTGTACTCTTCTTTGCCCGGCGAGCGTTGTACGCGACGCTGATAACGCAACAAATTGCTGAGCGTGCTCCAGCCTTCGCCGGAGCGCGAACCGACAGTCGCCGGTTCGTTCGCGACGAGCCGTCCCAAGCGCGTCACCGTGTTGCCGTAGACGAGCCAGCAATCGTCGAGCGCCCACGGGGCATGCCACGTCAACTGCCCCTCCGGCAAGCCGTCGCCGCCGTGCGTGAGGTTTGCTGACGCGAGTTTTTGCACGGTTCCCCGCCACTCCGCCATAACCGTCTTGGACGACCAGATCTGCATCGGCAGGCCTTGCATCACGTCCAATTGCTGGTCGAAGGCGTACGCGTCGCTCGCCAAAGGCTGCACCGTCGAGCGGTTCGGGTCGCCGGAGAATGCCGCAGGCGCCAACGCGAACGCACTCATGCGAACCGTCGGATTGTCGATCTTCAACGCGCCGCCCAGCGCCGGTTGCATGGCCAATTGGTAAGCATTTGCCTCGGGGCTGAACAGGTTTGCCACGCTCACTCCGCGCGCCGCGCCGTCCCCGTCGACGTCGATGATATCGAATTGGTTAACGCGCAGTTGGCTGCCCTTCAAGTGGCAGGCGAACCAGTAGCCACCGGCGCTAGCCGCGACGACCAGTAACGGGAAAGTGAACCAGGTCCATTCCATGCGCCCTGTCAATCGCCGCAGGAAGCCGTAGTCGCCCGGGCCCACAAGCGCCACGTAGCCTACGACCAACATCGTCACCCACAGAAACGGCGCCAGGCTGACGCCGGGAAAATCGTCGAGTGCGCGGCGCAATTGCTCGACGAGATCTTGCTGGATCGCCGTGCGATTGCCGGTGTTGCCGGCGATGGACTCGCCCATCAGGGCGCTACGCGTGAAGCGGCGCAGGAGATTGTTGCGCCCGCTCCACTTGGCGAATGGCGGTTGGCTCAAGTCGGCCGCTACGTAGACGACTTCACCCAACCCATGGGGAAGTCGAACCACGAGTGGCGGCTGTCCTGCGCCGAGATTGGTCGGCGTTTCTACTTTGCCCCGCAGCCCTGTCACGTTAGGAACTTGGAGCCTTTCCTCGCCCGTTGCCGTACGCAACGGCGGGAGTGGTTGCGGCGACGCCGCGTAGTCTTCCCAAACACTGGTTTGCGATGCCAGTAACGCCACTTGCCCGGCGTATTGGCCGGGGATGAATTGCGCCAGCGGGTGCTCCGCGCCAAGCAGAGTTTCCGCTTCGCGACCGATGGGCAGGACCAGCCGTCCGCCTTGCCGGACCCAGGTGGCGAGGGCTTCGGCGCGCTCCGGTTGTCGCGTCCAAGTGGCGTTCAACGCCGCATCTTCTGTATTCACGAACAGTGTGTCGATACCGTCCCAACCGAGCGCATGCGCCGGTAAGTCCGTGACTTGCGCTAGCTCGATCGGCCGCGTCCCGCCGGTTAGGTCTTGCGACTGTGCAAAGGCGGTCGTCAGTCCGAGCGGCGGGCCGACGCTGACCACGAGGCGTTCATTCGCCGGCATTGCCCGCGGCACGCGCAAGGTGGCGCGTTCGTCGTCGATGGAGAACGCTTCGTTCCGCAGGCTGCCGTCGGCGTGGACCATCTGCAGGCCGAGTTCGTTGTCCAACGCGGCCGGACGGAAATAAAAGATGAGTTCGCGCCGGCCATCTGCCGAAGCGGGCGATTGTGCGAATGCTGGCACCCGATACGGTGCGCCGTCGCCATCAACTGTGGTCAGGAAGAACTGCCCGGCGAAATCATCGGCGCCGCCTTCGAGCGTCACGACCACCGGCGTCCAACGTCCCGCTTGATAGGCGCTCGCGATGCCTACGCGAACTTCTGTCACGCGAGGAAAGGCCGCTGCCTCGGCGGCAAAGCTCGACGCGTGACGGACGCATAGCAGCATCGCGCACAGGACTAGCGCGCTGAATCGCGGCGTGACTCGAAAAGGACTTCGACTCATGGCTTCTCCGCCATGTCGCACGTGCAGATCAACCGTCCGCAGCCGGGGCAACCGTCGCCGTACTTGCGGGCGACGGCGTCGTTGAGGTCGACGCCTACCACGTTCGCGATCGTCGTCAGCCAGGCGAAGACGTCGGCGAATTCGCCCATCCGCTCCTCGTGCGTGCCTTCGCGGAGCGCACTGGCCAACTCGCCGACTTCCTCCATCAGCCACATGAACGTCCCATCGACCCCGCGCGCCAGGTCTTTTTCCAGGTACATCTCGCGGATTAACTGCTGAAATTCGCGGAGCGAGATATCCCGACTGGTTTCCGACATGACGGTGGCGATCCCGGTATTTCGACGGAGAATCCCGTCAGCGTGGCCCGAAACTTCGATCATAACCTGTTGCCACGGCATAGGATAGGCCCGACAAACTACCTTGGCGACTCACAGCGAAAGAGACCGCCTCGCATTGGTGATACGGAGCTGGGAGGCGTTTCGACTGCTGGGCACTTTGCGGCGCCGGGTAGGTCCGGGACAATTCATGGCGACATGATTTTGCTGATCGACAACTACGACAGCTTCGTCTTCAACCTGGCCCGGTATTTCGAACGGCTCGGCGCGCCGACGCGCGTGGTGCGGAATGACGCCGTCGACGTCGCGGAAGTGCGCCGCTTGGCGCCGGCCGCGCTAGTGTTTTCGCCTGGCCCCTGTTCGCCCAGCGAGGCGGGGGCATCGCTGGAGTTGGTGCGCGAGCTGCACAGAGAACTGCCAATCCTTGGCGTTTGCCTGGGACATCAAACGATCGCGGCGGCACTCGGTAGCAAGATTGAGCGCGCTCCGACGCCAATGCATGGCCGGACGTCGCGCATCACCCATGATGGAACCGGCGTTTTCCGATCGATTCCAAGTCCCTTGAACGTGGGGCGTTATCATTCCCTGACCGTCGACGAAGAGTCGCTGCCGGAAGCGTTGCGCGTCACGGCTCGCGCGGAGGACGGCACGATCATGGGCCTGGAACATCGCGAATTGCCGATTTTCGGCGTGCAGTTTCACCCGGAGTCGATTCTGACCGATCACGGTTACGCGCTGCTGCGTAATTTTCTGGAACTGGCGGGCGTCCCTATCGCTGGTTCGGTTTTACCGTCACGCGAACTCGCGCCGCCGGAGCGATCCGCGGCCGAACTTCCCAGTCGACCGGTGACGTTCTAGTCGTAGTGTTGGATCAATCCCTATGCCCCTGATCCTGGAAGGCCTGGTAACGACGTTCAACGCTGATCGCACGGTGAATCTTGCGCCGATGGGGCCGATCGTCGACGTGACGATGGATCGGCTACTGCTGCGACCGTTTCAATCTTCGACGACATTCGCCAATTTGAAACGGCAAGGCGAAGGCGTGTTTCACGTCACGGACGACGTTGAATTGCTGGCGCGTCGCGCGATCGGCGACGCCGGGCCGCTGCCTGCGATGCGCGCGGCGGAATTCGTAGACGGCATGATCCTGAGCGACGCCTGCCGGTGGTACGCGTTTCGCGTCCGTTCCATTGATGATCGCCACGACCGGGCTGAGGTGGAGGCCGAAGTCGTGGGACGGGGCGTGCAGCGGGAGTTCTTCGGCTTCAACCGAGCCAAGCATGCGGTACTGGAGGCGGCGATTCTGGCGACGCGCGTGGGCATTCTGCCGGATGCCGAGATTCGTGCCGAAATGGCGCGTTTGTCTTCGCCCGTCGCCAAGACTGGCGGCGCGAGCGAAACGGCGGCGTTCGCCTACCTCGAGGAACACATCAACCGGCGCCTTGGCGTTCGTTGAACCGGAAAGTGCACGCCGGAACGCGACAAATCACGCCGCGCTACTGGAATTGCCGGTTCCGGGTCCCTTAGAATACCGGCGCGCTGCCCATCGTTCCTGGCGAGCGGTGAGCGTTAGACCTGTTCCCTTGTCTCGCGACGTGCCTCGGCACGCGGAAAGGAAGAGCCATGTATCGATCCCTGAGAGTTGCCGTGGTGAGCGTTGTCGCCGTGGCATTATGGACTGCTACGTCGTCCTCGGCCTCGGCCCAGCGGCGTGGTTTCACGCGGTTGTTCGGCGTGATCACGTCCGTGCAGTTGGCCCAGTTGGACGAAGTCCAGGCCGACCTCAAATTGACGGACGAACAGAAAGGCAAAGTCACCACGCTGAACACGGACCTGAGCGATGAACGTCGCGCCGCCCGCGAAGACGCCAATGGCGATTTCGACAAGATGTTCAAGGAAATCGCGTTGCTGAACGCAGAGTTCACGAAAGAGTTCAACGAATTGTTGGACGAAACGCAGCGGAAGCGCGCGCATGAAATCTATTTGCAAGCCAACGGCGCCGTGGCGCTGACCGACGACGCGGTCGCCGAGTCGTTGAAAGTCACCGACGAGCAAAAACAGAAGTTGCAGCAATCGCTGGCCGAGAGCCGGAGCAAATCGCGCGATTCGTTCCAGGATTTCCAGAGTCTGTCCGAAACCGAACGGGACGCGAAGATCGCCGAAATGATCAAGAGCCGGGACGACGGCCTGTGGGCGGTTGTGGACGAGGCCCAGAAGAAGCAGTTCGAGGAAATGCAGGGCGCTAAACTGGAAATCGACCTCTCCAAGCTGCCGGGTCCGGGTCGCTAGGTCGGATGAGCTAAGCTTGTGGAACGTCCCATCGCCATCGCCGCCCGCCGGGTACGCCCGATGTATCGAGCACCCGGCGGGCGAGTTTGATGCGAGATGTTTGCACTTGGATTTCCTTCATCGTATTCCCAACGAAAGCCGATCGATCGTGATCTCGCCCGCGCGTTCCCTTCGCTATTCAATTCTCCTCCTGGCGTTGTGTATGACGGCTTCCGCGTCCGCCCAAGAGTTCAAGGCCAACTACGACGAAGCCGCGGTGCCGAGCTACACATTGCCTGATCCTTTGGTGGCCGCCGACGGTAAGGCGGTTGATTCAGCGAAAAGGTGGCGCGAGGTACGACGGCCGGAATTGCTGGAGTTGTTCAGCTCCAAGATGTACGGCCGCGCTCCGGGACGCCCGACGGACGTTCGCTACGAACTCGAGGAATCGAGCCAACAAGCCTTCGGCGGCGCGGCGACGCGGAAGCAGATCACGATTCACTTAACGAAGCAGCCGAACGGGCCGCGTCTGCGGTTGTTGCTGTACGTGCCGAACAAGCGAACCGGTCCGGCGCCGGCGTTTCTGGGGCTCAACTTTTCCGGCAATCAGGTCGTTTGCCGCGATCCGGCGATCCGAATTACCGACCGCTGGGTGCGCGAAGGAGTCGCGACCGACGGCAACCGCGCCACCGATGCTTCGCGCGGTACGCAAACCGACAACTGGATGGTCGAACGCGTGATCGAGCGCGGCTACGCGTTGGCGTCCGTGTACTATGGGGACATCGAACCGGATCACGAAGAGGGCTGGCGCGATGGCGTCCGCTCTGTGTTTCCCGTCGATGGCAAGGCGACCGCCACGCCCGCTGCGCAACCGATCACCAAATTTCGCGACGATGACTGGGGCGCCATCGCCGCCTGGGCCTGGGGGCTGAGTCGCGTCCTTGATTACCTGGAGACTGACGGCGACATCGACGCCCGTCGCGTGGCCATCATGGGACATTCACGCCTCGGCAAAACGGCGCTCTGGGCCGCGGCCAATGACGAGCGATTCGCCCTCTGCGTGTCCAATAATTCCGGCGAAGGGGGCGCGGCGATTTCCCGCCGGCGCTTCGGCGAGACTGTCGGGCGGATCAACACGTCATTCCCGCATTGGTTTTGTACTGCATATAAGCAATTCAACAACCGCGAAGACGACCTGCCCTTCGACCAGCATGAGTTGATCGCGTTGATCGCCCCGCGCCCGGTCTACATTGCCAGCGCCAGCGACGACCAATGGGCCGATCCCAAAGGAGAGTTTCTTTCCGCCGTGAACGCAGAACTCGTGTACGCACTCCTCGGTAAGACCGGTCTTGGCGTCACGGCTCCTCCGCCGGTCGACAAGCCCGTCGGCGAGACCATCGGCTATCACCTGCGCACCGGCGAACACGCCGTACTCCCCTACGACTGGGAGCAATACCTCAACTTCGCCGACCGGCATCTTCCGGCGAACTGAAAGCGACCGCTGGAACTACCCGTCCGGGCTGGATTGCATCCAAATTGGGCAGGTTCCCGTAGTCAACTTCCATCGACTACAATGGGGCCATCCACCCCGCCGCGCTTGTTCCTTCCCCGTAGGCCTGCCCGATGGACGTTCGTTGTCGGTACTTGCCGTTTGCTAGCATCTTGTTCGCGTTTTTCGCCGCGCCGCTTTGCCTTGCGGACGAGCCAGCGGCCGAAACACAAGCGCCGACCGAGGCCGCAACACCGGCGGATCAGCCTGGGCCGGCGGCGGGGCATTCCGCGCATGGCGAGGCGTTTAACGACGGGCCGCGTCAGGCGGCGCGATTGATGGGCGGAACCGGGCGCTGCCACTTTGCGGTGACGACCGCGTCGCCCGAGGCGCAGCAATTCTTCGATCAGGGCGTCGGCCAGTTGCATGGCTTCTGGTATTTCGAGGCGGAGCGTTCGTTCCGCCAGGCTGCCAGGCTCGATCCGCAATGCGCCATGGCCTACTGGGGTCTGGCAATGGCGAACATCAACAACGAAAAACGCGCCAAGTCGCTGATCAAGGAAGCGGTCGAGCGGAAGGAACCTGCCAGTCCGCGCGAGCGGCAGTGGATTGATTCGCTGGCCGCCTATTATGCCGACGGCGACAAGAGCAACAAAGACCGGCGGCGCGACCTCGTGCGCGCGTATGAAACGATCATCAACGATTTTCCGGACGACGTTGAGGCCAAGGCGTTCCTCGCCGTATTGATCTGGCAAAACAAAGACAACGGCTGGCCGCTGTCATCGCACGAGGCGGTAAACTCGTTGATCCGCGAAGTGCTCGCGGCCGAACCGATGCATCCTGTGCATCACTATCGCATTCATCTCTGGGACGGCGAGAAATCCGAACGAGCGCTGACCTCGGCTGCGCGGTGCGGGCAATCGTCTCCCGCGATCGCGCACATGTGGCACATGCCGGGCCATATTTTCTCTGGCCTCAAGCGCTACGACGACGCCGCCTGGCAGCAGGAAGCTTCGAACCGAGTGGATCACGAATACATGATGCGCGATCGCGTGTTGCCGGATCAGATTCACAACTACGCGCACAATAGCGAATGGCTGATCCGCGATTTGCTGTTCGTTGGGCGCGTTCATGACGCGATTCGCCTGGCCAAGAACATGCTCACTTCGCCGCGGCATCCGAAATACAACCTGCCCACCAAGGGAGGTACGAGCGCGTCGCTCGGCCGCGAGCGGCTGTTGCAGTCGTTGTCGCGCTTTGAGCAGTGGGAGGAGTTGGTGACGCTATCGGAGACGATGTATCTGGAGCCGATCGACGATCAGGCGGATCAGGTCAAAAGCCTGCGCGCCCTGGGCGTAGCCAATTTCTCGCTGGGGCGCAATGAAGCAGGCGGAAAGATCATCGACGACTTGGAAACGCGGCTTCGCGACGAAGCGAACGCCCGCTATAAGGACGGCGCGGAGGCAGTCCGCAAGGCGACCGAGGAAAAGCAAACGCCGGAGAAAATCGCCGAAGCCCGCAAGCAGGCCGAAGAAGGGCACGACGGACGGATCAATCCACTGAGGAACGCGCTGCTGGAATTATGGGGCATGCATGACTTGGGGGAGGAGCGACCGGAGTTGGCCCTGGCATTATTGAATGCGGCGAAGGATGTACCTCGTGATCGGTTGGCACGTCTTTACTTGGCCGCCGGCAAGTCGGACAAGGCTGTCGAACTCGCGACCGCCGACGCGAGTGAACACGAACGGCAAGTGCAACCGCTGGCGAATCAGGTTTACATCCTGCATGCCGCCGGGAAAGCCGCCGACGCTGGCGAAGCATTCAACAAGCTGCGCGAGATCTCAGCACACATCGATTTGGATTTTCCGCCATTCCAACGATTGACGCCGATCGCGCGTGAGCTCGGCTTTGCGGAAGATTGGCGCGTACCTGCCGCGGCGAAGGAAGACGTCGGCGAGCGGCCGGAGTTGGCGTCGCTGGGACCATTCACATGGCGGCCCTCGCCCGCGCCAGATTGGACGCTCGTCGCGCCGGACGGCCGCGCGGTGTCGTTATCAGATTACCGTGGTCGGCCGGTCGTGGTCGTTTTCTACCTCGGGTACGGCTGCCTGCATTGCGTCGAGCAGTTGAACAAGTTTGCTCCTTTGACGGCGAAATTCCGCGAGGCCGGCATCGAGCTGGTGGCGATTAGCACCGATGAAGAATTGGATCTGGAAAAATCGCTCGCCGCTTGCACGACGGAAGGCGGGTTCCCCTTCCCGCTGTTCTCCGACGCCAGGCAGGGCGTGTTTCGCCGCTACCGAGCCTTCGACGATTTTGAAGACGCTCCATTGCACGGCACGTTTCTGATCGACGGGAACGGCCTGATGCGCTGGCAGGACATCAGCTTCGAACCGTTCACCGACGCGGAGTTCCTGCTCCAGGAATCGCGACGCTTGTTAGCGATTCCGGCCGATGAATTGATGAGCGACGAATGATGAGCAAGTCGCTGCGACGGATCGCACTCGGCGTTTGCGTGCTGATTACTGGCGCTACAGCCTCAGCACATGCGGAGGATGCTCCTCGGGCAGTGGCCGGCAACCTGGTCATCTGCGGCGGCGGCGACTTGCCTAGCGAAGTCTACGGCGCCTTCTTCCGGTTGGCGGGCGGGAAACAGGCTCGGATCGTCGTGATTCCGACCGCATCGGAATCGGCCGATGAGCCGCCTTCGGAAGTCGCTATGGAGCCGTGGCAATCGCTCGGCGCCGCACAAGTTGAGCGATTGCATACACGCGACCGCAATGTCGCTGATCAGGAAGCATTCATTGCCCCGTTGCGCGCGGCCACCGCGGTCTGGATCGGCGGCGGCGATCAATCGCGCCTTGCGGAAGCCTATCTGGGAACGACCGTAGAGCGCGAACTCGCCGCGCTTCTGGCGCGCGGCGGCACCATCGGCGGCACGTCGGCCGGTGCAGCGATCATGTCGCGCGTGATGATCGCCGGCGGGAACCCGCGCCCGGAAATGGCGGCCGGCTTCGACCTGCTGCCTGGGGCGATCGTCGATCAGCATTTTCTCGCCCGCAATCGCGCGACGCGATTGTGGCAAGCGCTCGCGTGGAATCCAAATTGTTTCGGCGTCGGCATCGATGAAGGAACAGCCCTTGTCGTGCAGGGCCGTATGATGACCGTCATCGGCGATTCGTTCGTAACATTCTGTTGGAATCCATCTAGCACGCGGCCGGCACGCACGGAAACCCTGCGGGCAGGCCAACAACTCGACCTCGTCGCCTGCCAGCGCGCGGCGCTTGCTCGCGTGGCGCCAGCGTTTCCGTCAGCGCAGTCGGTGGATCCGTCGCTCCCCGGCGGCAGCCTGCTGATCATCGGCGGCGGCCCGCTGCCCCAGGAGACGATTCCGCTCTTCATCGAGCGAGCCGGCGGACCCGACGCTCCGTTGGTCGTCGTGCCAGGGGCGTTGGAAGGCAACCCGCCGGACGATTCGGACTTCGTCGCGATGTTGCGCGAGGCCGGCGCCAATAACGTGCGCGTGTTTCATTTGGCCGAACGCGCGCAATGCTTCGACGCGGCACAGCTCAAGTTGCTCGACGACGCGCGCGGCGTGTGGTTCAGCGGCGGACGGCAATGGCGATTGGTCGATTTGTATCTCGATACGCCGGTCGTGGATCGCTTCCACGCGGTGTTGGCTCGCGGAGGCGTGATTGCCGGATCGTCCGCCGGCGCCACCATCCAAGGCGATTATCTGGTCCGCGGCAATCCGCTTGGCAACCTGGAAATGATGTACGAAGGCTACGAACGCGGCTTCGGCTTCCTGCGCGGCGCGGCGATCGATCAACACTTTACGGAACGCAATCGTTTTGCTGACATGACCGCGCTCAAACAAGCGTTCCCGCAGCTCTTGGGATTAGGCATTGACGAAGGCACGGCGCTCGTGGTCGAAGGAAACGGATTCGAAGTCATCGGCGCCGGCGGCGTGGCGATCTACGATCAGTCTTCGACCGAGAACCGCACGCTGCGCGCAGGCGATCGGTATGAATTCCTGAAGCAAAGTCCGACCCAGTGATTCACCACAGAGAACACTGAGAGGGCGAAGCCATTCGAACCGCGGAGGCGCAGAGGGGCGAGATGGCGAAGAAAGGGTTGGCCAACGTGCGTTGTCTGCTTTGGCACTCACGACTCCAACGATCGTCCAAAAATCCTTACGGATGAATGTTTTCAAGCGATTCCTGATAGAGCGTCCAGGCGTAACGTTGTTCGTCTTTGCGCTGGCGGTGCGGCTGTTGGCGGTGCAGTTGCTTTGGGCGCCATCGGATCTGCCGCGTAGCTACGAACATGGCGAGATCGCCGCGAATCTCGTCGCCGGGCGCGGATTCCGCGTGGAGTTTCTCCATGCCAATCGTCTGACTTCTCAGCAGGCGCCGTTTTACCCGTACTTGCTGGCGGGGGCATTTCTACTATTCGGAACGCATGCTTCGGCGGCGGACCTGGCCGTCCAGACGCTGCAATGCCTGGCCGGTGCGGTCATTTGCCTGTCGGTCGTGCGGCTCTCGCGCGCCGTGTTGCCGGAGCGAAGTCGGATCGCCTGGCTTGCCGGTTACGGCGCGGCGATTTATCCGTCTCACGTCTACGCCGTCACCCATTTGCAAGTGGCGATTTGGGCGGCGCTTTGGCTCACACTGTTGGCGGACTGGTGCCTGAGCGCGGACCCGCGTCAAATCTTGCGCACCGGCGGCGTCGCTGGGATTCTGGGAGGATTGCTGATACTCACCGAGCCAATCCTCGCGCTCGCTCTGCCCGTGCTAGCGCTCGCGCTTTGGCAGCGGGCTGCTGTCGCTTTGACGGTGAAGCGCGACCTTGTTCGCTCGGCGCGACCGACCGTCGTGATGACGGTGGCCACGTGCCTGATGATCGCCCCGTGGATTGTGCGCAACTACAACGTGCATGGCGAGTGGGTGTTCATCAAGTCCACATTCGGCTACGCCTTTTGGCAGGGTAACAACGCGTCCAGTTGGGGCACCGACAAGATCCCCATGGAGGACGCGATGATGCGCGCCGCCCAGCACGACGGTTCGATCCGCGAGATGAACGCCGCGCTCTGGGCGGCGCGCTATGAAACAACCTACATCGACGACCTACTGCTGACTGAGGAGGATTACGCCCAATTCGCCACGCTTTCCGAACCGGCCTGTTGCCAGATGTTAGGGGAACGCGCGCGGCAATTCATTCGCGAGGAACCCGGCCGTTACGCGGCTCTTTGCCTGAAACGGCTGCGATACTTCCTCGTGTTCGACGAGACGAACCCTAAAGCGTCGCACTTTGTCTATCGTGGGTCGACGGTGGCCTGGCTGGCGCTGGCCGTCGGCGGATTGATCGTGACGCGCCGCGATTGGCGTTTACTCTGGCCGACTTACGCGGCATTCGGACTGATCCTGCTGTTCCACACGCTGACTATTACTTCCGCACGCTTTCGTATTCCGGTAGAGCCGTTGACGTTTCCCTGGTGTGCGGCCGGTGCGGAGCAATTGCTTCGATGGGTTCCGGCGCTGCGCGGTCGGCGGGCGTAAGGTAGAGTTGCACGGAGCGTATCATGCCGATTAGACCGCAATTCCTGTCGACGAACGGCTCGCGCCGGCGCAACATGCTGAGCAATTGGCTGCTCGTTCTGTTGGCTCCGCTGTTTGCGCTGATCGCGATCTTGACGATGCCGGTCCTGTTGCTCTTTGTAGTGCTCGATCAGTTGCGGCTACGGCACTACTGCTGGAAACATCAAGTCTGGACATTTCTGGTCTCGACGCAACGGCGCGGATGGCACGAGTTCGTCCGCAACAACGTTGAGCCGGTGCTGCCTGATGGCATGGCGCTGCTGTGGACCAGCGACGTCGCAACACTCGGCAGCCCGATGCGGTGGTTGATCTCCGCTGTGTCGGGCCAGGTAAAGCCGTGCATCGTTCACGTGAGGCTATTTCGTGTGCGCGTGCGCTCGATTCACGCGCTGCTCAAGGACCGGAAGTGGCAGCGCCGCGTGGATGTCGAAGTCCAAGGAGAGCTGCGGCAAATTATGAAGGAAGAAGTGGAGCGAATCGTCGGCGAAGCTAAGCAGGTGTTGCCTTGAGCCAGTGCAAAAGCTGCCCGGCCAATTCCGTACCGCAACCCAAGTATTGATGATTCGCGCCAGCGAGCACGCGCACGTCCGCGGCCGTCTCTCCGGCTGCCTTGAGACGCTCAATTTCCTCCGGCAATCCCGCGAACGGTCCGCCTTCCCCCAGTTCGTTCGTGCCGAACGTCACCAGAGTTGGCGTGGTCACCTGCCTGAGCAACCGCGGCACTTCGTACTGTTCATCCGGCCCGTACTTGTCGACATATCCCGCTGCCGTGACGACATACGGCAGCGGAAACAGAACTTCCATCAACGCCTCGCCACGCCCCGCGGCCACATGGTGCTGCGCTTCACTGAGCGTGGATCGAAACAGTTCTGACTTCCGGCCGGCCGAGAACCTGGCGTGCGACAGCCACGGCGGCGAAATCGCCAGCAGGCGTAAAACGCCAGGCAATCCTTGGTGCGCGATTGCATAGATGCCTTTGAGTGCTCCCAGGCTGTGTCCCAGCAGGCCGATGCGACGAAATCCGCGCTCGGCCAGCAATCCCAGCCAGGCCTGGAAGTCGAGCACGCAGTCGGACACGCGTTCGTACGCCGATCCGTGAATCTTGCCGGCGCTCGTGGCGATCAGGTCGTGCCCGCGCGTGTTCACCCGCACTAAGGGCAAGCCAGCTTCCAGCAAATGGGGCGTCAGGCCGTTGAAGAACGCCGAGGCATAAAAGTAGCTTCCAGTGCCATGCACGCAGAGCAAGCAATCCAGGCCAAAGTCGGCGCCGACGCCGCTCGCCGGCATCAGCACGCCGTCCAGACGCAATCCATCAGCGGTGACAATATGCAACAATTCGACGAGCATCTATGTGGATCCTATCCGGAACGAATGACGGACACCGGTTCGAGCAGCATGCCATCCGCTTCCGCCAAGAAAGTAGGACGCCAAGCGGCCTCACCAAAACTACCCTGCACTCAACCCTCGTCACAAGAGTTCTTCGTGGCCAAAAAGTCACGATCGCTGAATCTGTCGTCGTGTGGCGTATTCGCGGCCGAAGTCCGCCTGAGCCCAATGATTCAGGATGAACACGGCTTCACGATAAAGCCAGTCGGCCGTCCAGTCCGACGCGACGTAACGCCGCTACGCTCGAATATCTGACCGTTGACGGCGACCTGGATCAAGCTGGCGACTGGCAAGTGCCAGGCTACGTCGAGTTCAGCAACGGTTCCTGGCATACGGACGTGCATCGGTTCATCGTGTACGAAAACGTCGCGTGATGAACGCGCCCGTGATGGCAACGCCGAGTATTGCGATGGAGGAAGGTTCGGGGACCAACACGTTGTCGATAGAAATCACCCGATAGCTGCCGTCGTTTCGCAATTGCGGCACGAGTTTGAAGCCCGACCCCAGATTAGACAGCCGACCCGGTCCCGCGGTGAAATGCCGATCCAAGAGCGGATCACGTTCAGGATCAAAGACGCAGCTGGAATCCCACGTCGTGACGTTCACCAACTGTTCGGGCGTTTCAGTGCCAAGCAGCAGCTCGTAGATCGGGTGCGGAAAGTCGCAGTCGGGCCATGACCCACGAGAGCCAAAGAAGCCGCTATAGAACTCAAGAATGTGCGTCTGCCCGTCAGCACCGATATTCGTCAGCTTCCCATCGACGACGGACATCGTTGGCCCTAGCATCCGATCAGGCCCGTCAAACGTAAACCATGTCCCATTGGCCGAATTGGCAAAGACCGCGCAACACGCAACACCGAGTAAGAGCCGAAACATGGCAACCTCCGACAAGGTTGTTGTGAGGGCCGGGCAGGCGGATCACCAGTCTGCTCCGGCCACTTAAT
>JAWXBP010000493.1 GCA_034440135.1 Planctomycetia bacterium | reverse complement strand
GATATACTTCTTGTACATGCGACACCTCCTTGTGCCGGCAAGCGTCGTCGAAATCTTCGGTTTCGCCAACCTCAATATTTAGCGTGGATGGGGCACTAGCTAGTTTTTGAGTGTTATTCTGCCAAAGGAGTTGATGCATGGACGCGTCATTGCAAGCACGAGCGGAGGAGTTGGCCAAGGAGTTCGCCGGCCGGGCGAGCACGGCGGAAGAGCTAAACGGCTTCATGCGGTTGATGATGAAGTCGGCGCTGGAGCGGATGCTCAGCAGCGAGCTGGACGTCCACTTGGGCCGCAAAGGGTCGCCCCAGGCCGAGCCGCCGTCGAGCGAGGTGTCGCCGACGACCGAGCCTGAGAAGCGGCCGAAAGAAGGTCTTTCCAATCGGCGCAACGGTCACTCGCCCAAGACGGTGCAAGGCGACCTGGGGGAAGTGACGCTGGCAATCCCGCGCGATCGCGCCGGAACGTTTGAACCGCAGTTGATCGGCAAGCACCAGCGGCGGGTGCCCGGTTTCGACGAGAAGATCCTGGCTCTGTACGCCAAAGGAATGACCACCCGCGACATCCAGGATGTCGTTCAACAACTGTACGGCGTCGAGGTCTCGGCCACGCTGATCTCGGAGATTACGGCCGATCTGGATGCGGAGGTGACGACCTGGCGGACACGGGCGATCGAGGCCGTGTGGCCGATCGTGTACTTCGACGGCATCGTCGTCCACGCCCGCAACGACGATGGTCGCGTGGCGCAGCGAACCGTCTACGTCGCCTTGGGCGTGAATCTCGACGGACACAAGGAACTCCTGGGATTGTGGCTGGGCCAGAACGAGGGAGCCAAGTTCTGGCTCAACTGCCTGACGGACCTGAGCAACCGCGGCTTGGCCGATATCTTTGTGACGTGCGTCGACGGCTTGACCGGCTTTCCCGAGGCGATTCGGGCCGCTTATCCTCGCGCCAAAGTGCAGCTGTGTCTCGTGCACCTGGTGCGGGCCGCCTTGCGCTACGTGACCACGGACGACGGCAAGCCCGTGGCGGCCGACCTGAAGAAGATCTACGGGGCGGCGACCGTCGTCGAAGCCGAGGCCGCCTTGGAGGCTTTCGCTCAAGCCTGGGGTGAAAAATATCCGACGATCGCCAAGACGTGGCGCGCCAAATGGACCGACATCATCACGTTGTTCGACTATCCCCCGGCGATCCGCCGAGCGATTTACACGACCAACGCGATCGAAAGCGTCAACAGCGCGATTCGCAAGTTCACCCGCAACCGAAAGATCTATCCCAACGAAGAATCGGCCCTGAAGATCATCTTCATGGCTATTCGGGAAGCCTCGCGAAAATGGACCATGCCGATCCGTCAATGGAAACAGGCGCTCAACCACTTCGCCATTCTCTTCGAGGGACGCCTGCCCACGTAAGCAAATCACGTTCCAACGCCGGCTGACACAAAAATCAGTACAGGCCCCGCCGCCACCGCCGCAAGGCTCAGCCTCGAATCCACCCTTCGCCCCCGAGGTCGGCCGCGAAAACACTCACCAAAGTAGCATGTCCCCTTTTCTCCCCCGAACTCGAGGCCGTCCGTCGTTGCGTGCGGCGCGGCCGGCCCTACGGAAGCGAGCACTGGATTCGATCTACCGCGGTCCGGTTGGGCTTGGAATCAAGCCTCCATCCCCGTGGTCGTCCGCGCAAGGACGCGAAACCTCAATAAACGACTCCCGACCCCTTTGTTTGCCTAAACGACTCCCGACCCCTTTGTTTGCCTAAACGACTCCCGACCCCTTTGTTTGCCCGAACCCTTTGTTTGCCTAAACGACTCCCGACCCCTTTGTTTGCCCTCAGCCAGGGATGGACCATTGCCACGGTCCGAAGACTTGGCGCTCGAATCGACCGCGGGGAAGACCGCGGAAACACCATTCTAAGTAGAATGTCCCCTTTTCCGATCCCTGCGCCAAGCCGTGGGCTTTGACTCGCGGCAGTCCTGGCGCGAAGTTGGAACTCGACGTCCAGTTCCACGGTGGCCGAAGGCATCTGCCGATCGTCACGCTGCGGCGCGTCGCCTAGCAAAGAACGGCGCATCGAAAGGGGCCGTCCGCGCCGACGGTGCGCGCACGAGGGCCGCTCGCCGCGCACCAGACCTGAGTTGTCAAAGACCATCGCTCATCGGCATTGCCGACGACCCGGAAATGATCCGGACTCCTCAGCCCATTCCTGGCCGCACTTTTCCTCGTCCCCCTATCTTGCCGTCCGCGACGATGAACAAACGACCACGAAAGAATCGCTGGGACGCTACACCCTGAGCTATCGCATCCCTCGCAGAAATGCTTTGAACTCGCGCCACTCAGAATCGTCACCAGCGGCCACGTGCGCGCCAACGGAATTCACGTCTGCCTCAATTGCTTGCGACACGACATTAATGTCGGAGACATATAAGAAGTACCGGATCGTGCCATTGAAGGTCCTGACGAAAGTCAAGATGCCGAGACGGTCCTCTTCAACTCGATCAATACAGCGGCGTTCGAACGCCTCGATTTCATTGTATTGCGCACCCGTTGGAAGGCCCGTAGGATCGGTGATTGGATATGGAAGCGCAATCACAAAAATATGGGGCAACGAGATATCACCAACGAGTCCCGAAGGAATCTCGCGCCCGCGGAACATACATGGCTTGCCGTCTTCCATGCCTTCCGCAGCAAACCACGAATGTGTCGCCGGGAAAATGGATTCGTTTACCACCGTTTCTGTCTTTTCTGCTATGGGCGTGTGTGTTTGCTCATGGAATTGCCTGCTTCCTTTAATGCTTGGGATCGCGCAGCTTCTGATTGCAGTACCTCAGTGCGGGTAGGGACGTTTTGATTTACCACTCGTGCATCGTAAGTCCCCGCGCCCTCCTCCGCGTTCCATTTGTTTACTTGCTGGTTTGCGCGAGGTGAAGTCCCATTCTGGTTGATTTGTTGGCCGCTAACCCCATTCTTAACCACATCTTTGTCGGACGTTCTGAAAATCTCGTATTCATGCTGAGGCTTAGTGCTGAGCTTGCTATTGCCATTGATGCTATCTGGAGCATTAAGTGTCTCCAGAAACGCATTGGCCTCACCTGGCGTCTTAAATTTTGTCGGCAACCCTGTGAGCGGGTGCTGCACCGGCGTCGTGCTGCCTTCCTCGAACAGATGCCAGACGCCGTCCTTTTGGTCGACTCGATATTTCGCATTGTGCGCCCAGACATGGAAGCCCCAGTCAGCCCGACCGACGAAGTAGGTGTGATGTTCTGCGACTCGGAAATTATACACGGTTTCGAAAAGGCCGGTATGGTTCAGCAATTCGACGGGGGCCCATTCTCCTTCCGCCGTGGCGAGCAGATCACCGACCACCAACGAACCGGCGGATTTCCAGCCCTTCCCGTTGGCGTAGAAGGGATGCTCCGCCGTCGTCCCGATCACGTGCCCGGCTACCGTGATTTCCAGCACCAGGGCCTCACGAACAAACACCTCTTGGATTGGCTTGAGTTCCAAAGCCGCTCCCGGATCGGACTCATCGCGGGCCCATAGCTCGTCTCCGGCCCTCAATTCTTCAATCGGCCTATGGCCGCCTTCGCACCACATGGGGGTTCCGGCTCGGAAGCAACTTGGCTGAAGCATATCCAAAAGACTTGCCTTTACCGGCGTTGGCGCCGGATTGGAAGCAGCACCAACTCTGCTTGGCACATCATTGGTGAGATCCGGCCTCCGACTGTCGGGCAGGTCGACTCCACGTCCACCTCTCAGCACACTTACGGGAGTACCGAGGCCGGCGAGACCGCCTGAGTATTCAGATACTCCTTCTGATGCATGTGCCACGCGCAGCAACACCGTGTCGGTCCGTGAATCAAAGAGCTGCTCGCCGGTATCAATATTGGTATTGGCGATCGCTTCAGCTATTTTGTAAACGCCGGTAAAGCGAGCTCCTGCGACCCGCAGGTCGCCGGTCTTTTCATATAACTCCATCGATTTATTGTAGCGATCCTTGACTCCAGTGACCGTGTCGTCCATGGTGCCGAAAACATCGATCGCGCCCCCTCCCGCGTCGCCCACGGTAATGAGGAGATCGGATGTGACGCTCCAAGCCATGGCAGTGTACTCGTCACCGGGAGCCGTATTATCCGCGAGTTCGCGCGCCATCATGCCGTGTTCGTGCATATATCCGCGGAGACTCGAACTGCAGCGCTTGAGCGCGCCGTCAACAGCTTGGGCCAGTCCGGCACCCAGCGGTTGTCCGTCTCCGTAACCGTTACCAGAGCCGCTCATCAGGCGATCGTGTATGTGACTTCCTTCAATACTGAGGAAATAGTCCTTGTTATTTCCAGCACCCCCAGGGTTGTGCCGCAACCATGAGTAGCTCAACTCCAGCGCTATCGCTCGCAGGTCGTGGCCAGGAAATGTCGAGTTCTTGTAGAAGTAGTGGAGGGCTCGTAGATCCCGTACAAGTGGCGAGCCGGCGATTTCGTCCGGGCGAATTAAACGGGACAGGCGAATTAAACGGGACAGGTTCGATTCTTTCGAACCGGCTCTTGGTTTAGCTTCCTTTCGGGCGGCCACGCGGGCGGAGCGAGGAGTCGAGTCCGAGGCGCTTGGCCGTGGTTCGCAGCGGCGTTCACCGCCGTAGGGCTTCCCTTTTAGAATGCTGCTGCGTAGCGCCTGGAGCTCCTCGGCGCTTTGCGGCTTGTTGACGAGAGCCGGCCAGTCCTTCGGAAGCGTTACGGGCCATGGTGCGAGCAGGTCTTTCTGCTCGGGTGTACCGCGCACCCGT
>JAWXBP010000492.1 GCA_034440135.1 Planctomycetia bacterium | reverse complement strand
ACGGTCGAAGACGTCGGCATCTGCTTGGGGCAGGCGATCAAAATTGCGCTCGGCGACAAGGCCGGCATCCGCCGTTACGGGCACTTCACGTTGCCGATGGAAGAGACGCTCGTCACCACGACCCTCGACCTGAGCGGGCGGTACTATCTGGTGTTCAACGCGCCGATCCCGGCCGCCAAGATCGGCGATTTCGACAGCGAACTGGTCGAAGACTTCTGGCAAGCCGTGGCGGCGAACGCGCTGATGAACCTGCACGTCGTCCTCCACCACGGCCGCAACAGCCACCACATCAGCGAGGGCATTTTCAAATGCGCCGCCCGCGCGCTGCGCATGGCCGTCGAACACGATTCGCGGATGCCCGGCGTACCGAGCACGAAGGGGACGTTGACGGGATAGTTTTCAGTGTTCAGTTTTCAGTGTTTGGAAAACGGAGCCCAACACTGAAAATGGAGCCTGAAGCGTCAGCGCCTGGAGCGCGCCGCCCACGATCCCGCACTTCCATTCACGTGAAGCTGATCGATGGGCTACCGCTTTGACTTTCTACGCCCAGATCACGAATACTACGCCGCCTGGAGCGAGTATCGCCGCCGGCGACGGATCAAATGGATCGCGCTGCTGTCGTTTTTTCCTGCGACAATCGTCGCGGCGCTATTGCTTGTGCCTTTGAGCCTTGTGCTGGAGTCGGATATTCCCGTGGCGACCGCAGGGCTGATCGTGGGGATCGTTGCCTTTGGCGCGGCCGTCGTCACTCACGGCCGACAAATGTATTGGCAGTGCCCCAAATGCCAGCGGCCATTTTTTCTCGAAATGATTTTCTACGCCCCGTTTGACGACGCCTGCCGGCACTGCAAATTGCCACTTTACGTACCGTGTGACCCCACAAAGCAAGAGTGGGAGCGGGCTTAGCTTTACCCATCGACCGCGATCTCGGTCGGCTCCAGAGGATGGGTGTTCGACACGCGGTCTTGCTTGGCTTGGGCGCGCTCGACACGGCGATTGCGCAAAACCGCCAGGCCGCCGCCCATGAAACCGAAGCCCATGGCACAGTTCATTGCCGCAATGGCATCGAGGGAGGTGATGGGATTGGGAACGTCATACGAGTACGTGGCATATCTCATGGTAGGTACATAAGGAGCGGCTACTGCCAGCGGCGCATCGGTAGCGCTGGGGAGAAAGGGATCGTCACTGGGACTCGGGATTTCAGACTCCTCCAAGGAATCCGCCGGCGCAGCTTCAGGCGCCGGCACTTGGTCGTAATACGTTGCGGGCAACGCCACGGCGTCCGCCGTATAGTTTGAGCGACTTGCCCAAAGCTCCTTGAACATTTCATGAGGCAAGACACCGCTTGGCGGCGACGTCCTTTCCGCTTGCCAGACGAACACCGTCGCCATCAAGTAGGTCGCCACGCAACCGACGACCGCGCGGGCAAAGGTCGCTTGAACCCAATTCCTCGGACTGACGGCCAGCATGATGACATAGGCCATGATCGCCAGCCAGCCGGCCATCACGGCATAGCGCCACATCGAAAGCGGCTGTTGAAAGCTGGCGATCAACAGTGCGACATAACCGGTCGCGGCCAGTAGGGCGAGAATGGAGAACTTCATGGGAAATCCTTTTCTGCGAGTTGAGCTGGCCGCATTCTCGCACTTGCGCTGCGCCGCGACAATCAATTCGCCGATTTCTAAGCCGTGATTTGCCCTTGTTCGCCCTTTGCCCGATCTGTACGATCCCCGCCGATTCTCAGGGGCCGTTGCGCGGATTACGTGCGTCGGGCCCGCTGAGGATGGCCGTGGGTCAAGGACGATGCGCGGATTCGCCGGCTGGAGCTTGTGGTTGCTCTCGCTAGTCGGTTGTGGACTAGCCGGGTCCGGCTGCGCGCAGAACGCTTACACGCTTCAATCCCAGGTCCAGGCCTTGCAGCAACAGCAACAAGTGCTGGCGCAGCAGAACCAGGAACTGCAAACCCGGGCCACCGCACTGGATAAAGATAACCAGGACGCCAAGGCGCTCCTGGCTCAGGAAAAACAGCAGGGACGCATCTTCCAGGACGAAGTGGCGGCGCTCCGCGAGCAACTGCGGACCACGGCTGCCCAACTTGCCGAGGCCGGAAAGGCCAAGGAGCAATCCGACGCCCGGGCGTTGATGGCTTCCTCCCGGCGACCGGTGGGGGCGTCGATCTCCGCCAACAGCAGCCTGTTGGGCGACTTGCCGAAGATCAGCATTCCCGGCGTCGAAATCCGCCAGGACGGCGACGTGGTGCGAATCGAGCTGCCGGCCGACCAGTTGTTCCACGACCGCAGCGCGACGTTGAAGCCTGGCAGCGAGCAACTGCTGGCCGACGTGGCGCAGCGGATCATGCAGACCTATCGGGATCAGATGATCGGAATCGAAGGACACACCGACAGCGATCCGGCGGTTCCCGGACTGGGACTAAGCAATGCCCAGCTGTCGAACACTCAGGCCATGGCCGTGCAAGCCTACCTGGTGACGCAAGCCCGGGTGCCGGAAACCCATCTCTTCGTCGCCGGTCACGGCGGCAACCACCCAGTGGTCTCCAACGCAACCCCGGCCGGCAAGCAGCGTAATCGCCGCGTCGAGCTGGTCGTCTATCCGGAAAAAGCGGCCCGCTAGGTTTGCCTGTAGCAAGTTTGGTTTGCTGGTCCACGAGCGGCCGGTCCGCTGCAGGGACCGTGCCCTTGCGACATGGCGCCCCGCACGTCTGGCGTGGCGAGTCTTTTTTTCGCGTTTTGCGCTCTCTCCGCGCGTATGCCTCGCTTGGAGGAGTAGAGGAGTTCGGACGACGGTGTTCGATCTCCCCAGCCTCTCCCGCGGTTCTGAACCGCCTTGTCCAACTGGAGCGACCCATGCAACGCCAAATCACTATCTTCGCGCTGTCGATTCTGACGTTACACCTTGGCACTTCCTCATCGGTTGCGGTCGATCTCACCGTGCGTCCAGTCGTTCGCCAACTGCAGCACCCGGATCTCACTCCGCTCGCACCCGGCACGATCACCGTGCAGAATGCCGAACAGCTGCGCGTGGCCGAGGGGACCGGGCCATTGTTGGTCACCTTGGACTACTACGTCAGCATCAGCCAGCTTGCCGGTGGGCCCGGGGAACTGGGCTTCGGCAATGTTGTCGTCAATCTGCAGGCGGAAGGCCTGTCGCTCGATCCGTTGATCGGCGGCTGGAGTCCCGACCTCACGCTCGTCGACACCAATGGCGAAGAGTTAGGAGGGCTGGAGGCCATCTGGTCGGACAACGCCGATTTCGGCGCTTCTGGAACGGACCTGCAGTCGATTATCGTCGGCCTGGCGCCGTCGGGCTTTGGCGACGTGGGCGTAGATCCGCGCCGTACGCTGGCCCAATTTGAGCCGGCACTGATGGGTTCGACTACGTTTCAATGGGATCCGAATGTAAGCTCCACGGCGAGCCTGAACGTCGATGTCAAAGCCTTCAGCGTCTACAATGTGAACTTACAACTTCGCGAGCGCGTCTTCGGAGGCAAGTTTGGCGGCTCGATGCTGTTAGACGTGGGCACAGGGCAAAACGGCGACACGGACGCCGACGGCGACGTGGATATCAGCGACCTGAACAATGTACGCAATCACTTCGACGAGGCGGGCGAAGGCGTTGTCGGTGATACCGCGCCCCTCGACGGTGTCGTTGATATCAATGACTTGAATCGGGTCCGCGATAACTTTGGCGAATCGCTGCTCGCGGCCGGAGGGTTAACCGCGGTCCCGGAACCAGCCACGGCTGGCCTGGCCGTGTGCGGGCTGATCGCCTTGGCCGGATATCGTCACCGCCGGCGGCACGCTTGATTCTTGAAAATGAAGGAGCGAAACTATGAGCGCCCTGGCAATCGTCCGCGGTATCGGTTCAAGGCTTGGCATGGGGTCGGCGATGACCAAACGGAATGGCGAGTCGTTCGATCACCTGGAGCGGTTTCGGCCGCTCCTGAGTTTGCTGGTGCGTACCAAGGTCGATCGCAAGCTCGTCGGTAAGGTGGACCTCTCGGGCGTCGTGCAGCAAACGCTGCTCGACGCCTTTCAGGCCGGCGACAAATTGCACAACCGCTCCGACCAGGAAGTGGCCGCCTGGTTGCGGAGGTCGCTGGCCAACAACCTGATTGACGAAGTTCGACGTCTGCACGCCTGGGGCCGCAATCCGGTGGCCGAAGTGTCGATCGAGGCGGCGCTGGGCGATTCCTCCGCACACTTCGATCACTTCCTGGCGCACAGCGACCTCTGTCCGTCGCAGCGTTGCCAGGAACTGGAGCAACACATGCGGCTGGCCGAGCAATTGATGCAACTTCCCGAGCCGCAACGCCGCGCGATCGAGCTCCACCGGCTGCAAAACTGGTCACTGGATCAGACTGCCGCGGAACTCGGCCGCACCAAGGCGGCCATCGCCGGCCTGTTGCGGCGCGGCATGCATCAACTCCGCGAGTTGATGCGACAATAGCCGCGGCGGACGCGCTTGGAAGCGTCGATGTTTCCGAGCGCGTCGCGACGCGGTAGACTCAACGTCGGACTTCCCACACGTTGAACTACCGCGTTGATCGCCGATGGAACCTGTCAAAGCTCCCGCCGCCGATCGCAGTCGCATGCGGCGCACTTTGTGGCGTTTTGCCGCCGTCATGGTCTACGGCGGGCTCGTAGCACTGGCGCTCATTCGCATCTGGGACGATTGGCAGGCCTGTTTCATGCTGGCGCTGGGCGCAACGGTCGGCCTCGTCGTGGAACGCCAATTGAACGGTCGCGGATACATCGGCTGCGCGATCGGCGGCGCGATCGGCGCGGCTCTCGGCGACGGCAATTTTTCGTTCAGTCTGCTGGACGAGCTGGCGCAAATGCATCGTGGCTGGTCAGCCGCCGCGGCCGGGGCCGTTGGCGCGCTGTTGGCGCTGCCCTATGCCTGGCTGTGGCGACGACTCGACCCCTTTTGGGAACGCGTCGTCGCGGAGAAGGCGCAGCGTGGATTGCAGCAAGGCTACGTCGATTCCGCACTGGCGCAGTACACCTTTGCGATCGAGCGGCAGCCCAATGAAGCCACGCACTACAACAATCGCGGCCTCGCCTTTCTGCGGCTTGGCCGCCATGCCGAGGCGCTCAGCGATTTTTCTGACGCCCTCCGCATCAATCCTCGGCTCGCGGCGGCGCTCTGTAATCGCGCGCTTAGTTTCATGCAGTTGGGCGAACTCGATCGCGCCATGGAGGACCTGCGCCAAGCCACCGAATTGGAACCGCAGAGCGGTGCCATGCACCTGCAGCGCGGCATCCTGCTGCTGCATCAGGGCCAGGATCGCCAGGCGATCGACGCCTTCACGCAGGCCCTTGCGCTCGATCCGGGACTGGCCCAGGCGTACTACGAACGCGCTGCGGCGTCAGGGCGGCTCAAGCAATTTGCGTCCGCGATCGAAGACCTAAATCGCGCCGTTTGGATTGCGCCGGATTACGCCGCCGCCTTCCATCTTCGCGGACAGACACATGCCCAACAACGAAACTACACCTCCGCGATCCAGGATTTCACTACGGCCATTCGCCTGGATCCCAAGCGCGCGGAGTATTACCGCAGCCGCGCCGCGGCCTACGAGGCGACCAGCTACTTCGTCGAATCCCGCGCCGATCTGGAGCGCGCCGAGCAACTGACGCCGCAAGTTTCCTAGCCGCTGGCCGAATAGACCAAGTCGAACTCGACACTAGCCCGCAGCGCCAGCGAGGGAGAGCTGAGGTCGCTGAGAGTTTGGGCCGGAAACTTTCAGCAACGTCCTTTCTCCCTCGCTGGCGCTACGGGCTAGTGTGGGGCTATACTTACTTGTTCGCACGCCTGCCACTGGGATAACAGTCTCTCCGCAATGACCGTCGCTTATCAGCATTGGGCCGCCGAGGTCCGTCGCCTGGCTCAGGCGGTCATGTCCCTTGCGCCGATCGCCGCAAGGCTCGGCGTGCCCCATCCCGCCGAGGAAGAGTGGCACGAACTCCTCGTGCGGAAGCTTCTGCCGGAGGCCCAGGCCGAGCCGCTCTTGATCGTCGCCGTCGTGGGCGGCACCAATATCGGCAAGTCGCTGCTGTTCAATCATCTGGCGGGCGAGAACGCCAGCGGGGTCAGCCGGCTGGCTGCGGGCACCAAGCATCCGGTCTGTCTCGCGCCGGCGGCTTGGGCGGATGAAGCGAAGCTCGCGCCGCGGTTTGAGGGTTTTCAACTCCGCGCCTGGACGGCGGCCGAAGATCCGCTCCAGGAAAGCGCCGAGCACTTGCTGTTTTGGCGCGCCGGCCAACATGTCCCACCGCGCTTGTTGTTGTTGGATACGCCCGATATCGATTCCGACGCGCAGGTGAATTGGCAGCGCGCCGACCACGTCCGCCAGGCCGCCGACGTGTTGATTGCGGTGCTCACGCAACAGAAATACAACGACGCGGCGGTGAAACAGTTCTTTCGCAAGGCCGCCGCCGCCGGCAAACAAGTGATCGTGGTGTTCAACCAATGCGATCTGTCGGCCGACGCGGACTATCTGCCGCTTTGGCTGAATACCTTCGCCAGCGAGACCGGCGCGCACCCGGAGTTGGTCTACGCCGTCCCGTATGATCGCCAAGGCGCCGAGCAACTCAACCTGGAGTTTCATCGGCTGACGAACTCCGGCCATCCGCTGCCGGACTCGGCGACTTCGTTGCGCGAAGAATTGGCGGCGCTACGCTTCGACGCGATCAAGATTCGCTCGTTTCGCGGCGCACTGGAATCCGTGCTGGACGCAGATCGTGGCGCGCCGGCGTACCTGGCCCGAATTCACCGCGCAAGCGATCGTTTCGTCGAGGCCGCTGCCGGCCTGGCGCACGAGGAAGTCGCGCGCTTCGACTGGCCTAATCTGCCGCCGCAACTGTTGGTCGAGGAAATCGGCCAGTGGTGGGAACCGCGCCGCCCGCGTTGGGTACAGGGCATTCATGGCTTCTATCGTGGCGTGGCGGGCGTGGTCACCGCACCGATCAAGGCCGGCTGGCGCGTGATGATGGGCCCGGGCGAAGACCCGCTCGCCGCCTTTCGCTCGCGCGAGCGCGACGCCATCGTGCGGGCCGTGGAGCGGTTTCTCGACGACCTGGAACGCCTCGGCGCCGTGGGCAACGAGATCCTCAAGCCGCGCATCGCACGCTTGCTCGGCGGGCACGCCCGCGCGGCGCTCCTGGCGCACGTGCAGGAAGCATATGACGCATTGCCGGCGATGGGACAGGACTATCGCGAATTCGTCGCCGGCGAGCTGAATCAATGGGCCGAGCAGAATCCATCGGCGCTGACGGTGATGCGCTCGTTGGACGGCGCTTCGGCGGTCGGCCGGCCGGCCATCACGGTGGCGCTCGTCTTAAGCGGCGTCGCCTGGACCGGCGCCGATCACGCGCTCGTGCAAGCGGCCGGCGGTGCGATCGCCGAATTGGTCAAAGACACGCTCATCACCACTACGGTCACCGGCGGCGGCGAAGCGATCGTCGCCGTCGCCGGCGAAAATGCGAAGCAAGCCGCCGCGCGACTCTTTGCGCGATTGCAATCTGGCTATGCCCGTTTGCGTGCTAGCTGGCTAGCGTCGCTCTTGGAGCAAGAGTTGCTCGGCGATCTTTTATCTGAACTCCGCCTCGGCGCCGGCATGACGCAAACCCCGGAGTATCGTGCAGTGCAGAAAGCAATTCACGAATTGGCTGGTTTGACGCACACTGGCCCCGACACCAGCCCGTAGCGGAAGCGAGGCGGAGAGGACGTTGGTGATCGTTTGACGTGAACGCCAAACGGTCCTTTCGCGTCCCTGAGATCTCTCGCGGATTCGAAACTACGGTTTGTTGGGCGTATTCGATTGGTCGATCATCAACGTCAACTCTCCCTCGCTTGCGCTACGGGCTAGTGTTGATTGACATCGGCGCTACATATTGTTTGAAGCTCGGCGTTTCGCTTTCCACCACGCTGCCGTCGTCCGTCACTTGGACGAACAGCGCCGCGGCGCCGGGGTACTTTTCCAATAAGCGCGTTCCGTCTTCAATGCCTAGCACGCTGATGGCCGTATCGAGACTATCGGCGGTCATGGCATCCGGCGCCACGATCGTCACGCCGAGCCGCGTGGTCAGGCCGAGTCCCGTGCGCGGGTCGACGATGTGGCTGAAGCGCTTGCCGGCCAGTTCGACGAACTGCATCGTGTCGCCGGCCGTCGTCGCCGCGGCGTTGGCGAGAGTGAGGACGCGGCTTGGCGGCGTGTCGTCCAATGGTGAGGCAATCGCCAGCGACCAGCCCGACTTGTCCGGCGGCGGATCGCCGGCCAGGACATCGCCGCTGCCGTCGAAGAGAAACGATTCAATGCCCTGCTCGCGCAGCACCTCACCGGCCTCGTCCAATGCATAGCCAACGGCAATGCCGCCGGGATCGAGCCGCATCCCAGGCCGCTCAAGAATCGCCGTTTTTTGCTCGGCGTCGAGTTTCAAGTGCTGGTACCCGACTTGCTCCCGGGCTTCGGCCAGGCGTTTTTCCGATGGAAACTGCTGGTCGCGTCGGGCGCGCCGCCAGAGTTTTACGTAGGGACCGACGGTGATATCGAACGCCCCGGACGATTGCCCCGAGAGCGCCTGGGAGGCCAGCAGCACCCGCCATAGGTCGTTGCCGACGGGAACGGCGCGACCCTCTCCGGCGGTCGCCGTGAGTCGCGAAAGTTCGCTGTCGGGCTTGTAGTCGCTGAGGGTTCGGTCCAGTTCGGCGATCCGCTCAAAAGCGGCCGTGGAGGCCCGGTTTGCGGCGGCTTCGTCGGGGGCGTACAATATCAGCGTAAACGGCATCCCCATATGGACCTGCGAAAACTCGTAGCGAGTCACGTCCGCCGTCGGGGAGGCCGCGAGCAATCCCGCCCCTACGATCCACATTCCCAGGCTGTTTCCCACGGTCTTGCGGTTCCTTGGTTGACGTCGTCGCAGGGAGCGCTGCGCCCGTGATAACTCGTATTTCGGAGCACCGAGCGTGAAGCGCACTTCGACCTCTCTTAGAGTACGCCGCTGGACGGTCGGCGGGCAATTGCTGGGCCTCGGAATCCTGCTCGCCATGTCGACGGCGGCCGTGGCGGAGACCGTGGAAGTCGCGAAGGACGCGCAGGGACGGCCGGTGCTCAAAGTCCCCAACGCCGACGCGGCGACGCCCGAAGAGATGAAGCCGTACACGGAGCCCATCACCGGCCGCGACGTGAAGTTCGACATGGTGCCGATTCCCGGCGGCACGTTCCTGATGGGCAGCCCCGACGATGAAGAAGGGCGCGGCGACGACGAAGGCCCGCAGCACGAAGTCGAAGTGGAGCCGTTCTGGATGGGCAAGTGCGAAGTCACCTGGGACGAGTTCGAGACGTTCAGCTTCTCGCTCGATATCCAGGGGCGGCAACTCGCCAAGCAAGAACCCAACGAATTGGAAAAAGTCGCCGACGTTCTGATGCGGCCGACCAAGCCGTACACCGATATGACCTTCGGCATGGGGCAACACGGCTTCCCCGTGATCTGCATGACGGAACTCGCAGCGAAGAAATACTGCGAATGGCTGACCGCTAAGACGGGCCGCTATTACCGGCTGCCCACCGAGGCGGAATGGGAATACGCCTGCCGCGCCGGCACGACCTCGCTGTACTCCTTCGGCGACGATCCGGAAGCACTGGGCGACTACGCCTGGTACTACGACAACAGCGACGAGGTCTACCAAAGAGTTGGCAAGAAAAAGCCGAATCCCTGGGGCCTGCACGACATGCACGGCAACGTCTCGGAATTCGTCCTCGATGGGCACGATCCGAAGAGCTACGAAAAATATGCCGACAGGTTGACCAAGAACCCGTACGATCCGCCGACAGCGCTGTACGGCCGCGTGGCGCGCGGCGGTTCGTGGAACGATGATCCGGAAAAGCTGCGCAGCGCCACGCGGATCGTCTCCGAGAAAGCGTGGAAGCAACAAGATCCCCAGTTGCCGCAAAGCATGTGGTACTACACCGACGCCACCTGGGTCGGCTTCCGCGTGATCCGCCCGTTCCGCGAACCGACCGACGAAGAGAAGAAGATGTATGGCGCGGACAAGCTGCAGCAGTACAAGGACAAATAGAGACGCCTTTGTTGTGGCACGGTCTCCCGACCGTGCCACGACCCCGACCGAAGGTCTCCCATGTCAGACAACACCAAGCCAGGAGTGACATGGTCGGGAGACCATGCCACAACCGCGCTGGAAAGTCAGGCTGGAAAGCCTGACCTACAAACTCATTGCTTTTCTCCCATTCTTTTGTCGCGAGGGATCCCACACATGAGCGAATCGAACTCCGGCGGCGCGGCTGCGCCAGAATCGCCACGCGATGCTTCGCGGCGCGGGTTTTTGAAGACATCGACCTTGGCCGCCGCGGGGGCGACGTTCGCCGGCACGCTGGGCATCGCGCGGAGCGCGCATGCGGCGGGAGATGACACGATTCGGATCGGCGTAATCGGTTGCGGCGGGCGCGGCAGCGGGGCCGCGAATCAGGCCCTGCAAACCAAGGGCGCAGTCAAACTGGTCGCCATCGGCGACGCTTTTCAAAACCGCATCGACATCTGCTTGAACGCCCTCAAGGCCGAGGTCTCCAGCGATCGCCTCGACGTCCCGAAGGAACGGCAGTTCGTCGGCTTCGACGCTTACCAGAAAGTGTTGGAGTGCGATATCGATCTCGTGATCCTGGCCACGCCGCCGGGCTTCCGCCCGATTCATTTCGAGGCGGCCGTGAACGCGGGCAAGCACATCTTCATGGAGAAGCCGGTCGCGGTCGATCCGACGGGTGTTCGCAAGGTTTTGGCGGCCGTGGAAATCGCCAAGCAGAAGAATCTTGGCGTCGGCGTCGGGCTGCAGCGTCATCATCAACCGCCGTACATCGAGACGATCAAGCGTCTGCAAGACGGCGCGATCGGCGATATCGTCGCGGCGCGCTGCTACTGGAACGACGCCGGCGTCTGGGTCAACCCGAAGCAGGAAGGGGAGACCGAGATGCACTACCAGATGCGGAACTGGTACTACTTCAACTGGCTCTGCGGCGATCACATCGTCGAGCAGCACATTCACAACCTCGACGTGATCAACTGGGTCAAAGCGGCCTATCCGGTCCGCGCGCAAGGCATGGGCGGACGTCAGGTGCGCGTCGCCGAAGAGTACGGCGAGATCTACGATCATCACGCCGTGGAATTCGAGTACGCCGACGGCTCCCGGATGTTCAGCTACTGCCGGCACATCCCCAACTGCTGGAGCAGCGTCTCGGAGCACGTCATCGGCACCAAGGGCACCGCGGACATTAGTGCCGCGCGGATTATGGCTGCCGGGCAAGAACCGTGGCGCTACCGTGGTCCCACGCCGAACGCCTACCAGGTGGAACACGACGACCTCTTCGCCAGCATCCGCGCCGGCTCGCCGCTGAATGAAGGACACAACGGCGCGATGAGCACGATGACGGCGATCCTCGGCCGCCTCGCGACTTACTCCGGCCAGATGCTGAACATGGATGAAGCGTTGGCTTCGGAAGTCAGCCTCGCCCCGGCGAAATACGACTTCGACGCCGCCCCGCCGACGCCAGCCGTCGCCGTGCCGGGCCAAACGAAGGTAGTCTGATCACCGCGGAAGCACGACGAACAACTCCAGCCGGGGGCCAAATGGCTCCCGGCTTTTTTGTTGCCCGCGAAACACGCGAAGGGACGCGAGAGTGGCCAAGGCGAGGGGGTTGCAGTTGTAGGGCGGGCCGCGCGAGCGTTCGACACAATAGCGTCGAAACGGTTGATGAAGCGAAACCGCTATTGATTGAATTACGAAAGGCCCGCCGCTGCACAGATGGCGGGCCTTACCGAACTCTGTCGCGACGAGAATTGTTTTGCGACGCGTTAAAGCATTAAACAGTCGATGCCACGCGCGGCCCGCCCTACCTTTGTCTTGGTTCACCGAGAACTGGAACGCGCCGTGGGTAGGGTTAGCGGGGTAAGGGTTGTGGACGATGGCTGCTTTGGGACTTCTCCGCGGTGGGTTTT
>JAWXBP010000491.1 GCA_034440135.1 Planctomycetia bacterium | reverse complement strand
GTGGAGGATAGGGGACTTGAACCCCTGACCTTCTGGCTGCCAGCCAGACGCTCTCCCAACTGAGCTAATCCCCCGATGGATGCCCGCGAGGCCGAAGGCCGGCGCGGGAACGTAGAACGGTATCACTGTCCCGGGGGACTGTCAAGTTGACGACCGGGGTGCGCCGGCCGATTCAACTCGCGCGAGTCGGTCCCAAGCCCAGGGAAGGCCCTCCAAGTCGTCGGCGATGGTGACTTTAGCGGAGGCCTTCCCTGGCCTTTGAGCATTGCGGCGTTGGTTTCCACCGCGCCCCAGCCCTCCCAGGGCACGCCCTTCACGAAAACTGGGCGCTGTTTTCAAGATTTTTCCCAGGCCGGCGAAACACTCTCTGTCGCCGGGCGTTTCCGGCAGCTTACTTCGCAGGGGTCCGAGGCCATGCACAAGCCAAGGTTTGCCCAACACGTCGCCGCAAAAGTCATTGGGGAGGAACACATTATGTGCAAGAAGATCGTCATGGCCGCGACCGGGCTGTGCCTGGTCTTGGGGTTGTTTTTCGGCCGGGACGCCGCCAGCTATGTCGGCACCTCGGTGGGGTGGGTGAAAACAGCCGTCAAGGACAACGTCCCGCCTGAGTTCGAGTTGGAGCGTGCCCGCGGATTGGTCCGGAGCCTGGTTCCCGAAATCCGCAAGAACATGCACGTGATCGCCCAGGAAGAGGTGGAAGTGGCCCGCTTGGAGCGGGAAATCGCCGCCACGGAAGAAGGTCTGGTCAAGGACAAGTCCGACGTGACCCGGCTGAGCGGCGATCTGAAGCTGCAGCAAGTGTCGTATAACTACGGCGGACGCAACTTCAGCCAGGACCAGGTCAAGCGCGACCTGAAGGCCCGGTTCGTCCGCTACCAGACCAAGGAAGACACGTTGGCCAGCCTGCGTGAAATCCACGAGGCCCGCCTGAAGAGTTTGCAAGCCGCCCAGCAGAAGCTGGCGGGCATGCAATCCGAAAAGCGCGAGTTGGAAGTCAAATTGGAGAATGTGGCCGCGAAGTTGAAGATGGTTGAAGCCGCCCAGACGACGTGCGACTATAGATTTGACGACAGTCAGCTCTCGCGGGCCAAGGAATTGGTCAGCGATCTGCAGACTCGTCTGGATGTCGCACAGAAGCTGGTCGACGCCGACGGCGCCGACCTCGGCGAAATCCCGCTCGACGAGGCGATGACGGAAGATATCGTCGCCCAGGTCGATGAGTACTTCTCCGGCAACGCCGACCAGAAGGTCGCGCACGCCGCGGAAATCGACTCGATCGACTGAACGCCGCCGGTAGTCTGCGACGTCTCGAAGTAAACCGCGTCCGGGGGAAGTGGAGGAAATGATGAATGACGAATGATGAAAGTCGAATCTGATTCAGCCTTCATCACTAGTCGTTCACCAGTCCTTCACTCCCCCGTTTGTCATTCATCATCCTTCCTTCGTCATACTCGCTCATGTTCCAGAGCTGGCGACTTAAATTGCGGGAGGCGGAGGAGGCGTACCGCGCAGGTCGCTTCCAGGACGCCGGGAAGCTGCTCAAGGACCAAGAGCTGACTGGTTTCCTGCCCGCTCAGCAGTTGCTCGCCAAGGTCGCCGATCAGCTCGCGCATCGCGGGCGGAATCAACTCGCTCGCGGCGAAAGCCGTGCGGGCTGGCAAGATTTGGAGATGGCCATGCACTGGGGCGCGAACCAAGAATTGCTCGGCGCCGCCCGCGAGGATTTCGTGCGGCACGTGCTGGAGGAGGCCGAGTCGCTGATCGCGGCCGGGGAGCCGACGACGGCCCTGGATCGGCTCCGCGAGTTGGATCGCCATCACGCCGCGAACGCCGAAGTGCGGGCCTTGAAGCAAGTCGCACAAAAGATGGAAGGCGCCGATCGACTGGCGCGCAGCGGTAAGTTCGCCGAAGCCGAGCAAATGATCGCGGGGGCCGTGGCCCTGCGGCCCGGTTCCGGCGCGCTCACCGCCGCTCGCCAGGCCTGCCTCGCCAAAGGGGCCGAATGCCGCAAGCAACTGGAAGACCTGCACGCCGCGATGCTCGCAGAGCAGTGGACGAAAGTGCTGTCGACTTCCGAAGCGATCCTGGCGCTCGCCCCCGCACACGAACAAGCCCGTGACGCGCGGCGCCGCGCCTGGCAAGCCGTGGGGATCGGCGTGGCGAGCGCGCCGGTTTCACCGCGCCGCGCGACGCCGACCGCGTTCGCCGAAGCCCGCCATCCTCGCGAGATTCGTATGGCCAGCGTCGAAGATCTTTCCGCCGCGTCCGAAAATGATGGCAGCGATGATCGCTTTGTTCTGTGGATCGACGGCGTGGGCGGCTTCTTGGTTTGCACTGCGGACACGGTAACGCTCGGGCAGCCTGGCCCGGGGGCGAATACGGACATCGCGATTCTCGGCGATCTCTCGCGCAACCACGCGAAGATTCGCCGCGGCGGCGAAGGTTACCTGCTGGAACCGGTCCGCGAGGTGATTGTGAATGGCCGGCCGGTTTCCGCGCCTACAACGCTCACGGATGGTGCCTTGATTGACTTAGGAGGGGGCGTGAAGCTCCGCTTCCGCCGACCGCACGCCTTGAGCGCCACGGCCCGGCTGGAATTTCTTAGCCGTCACCGCACTGTTCCGGCGGTGGACGCGGTATTACTGATGAGCGATTCGTGCGTCTTGGGTCCCGGACCGAACAGCCATGTGGTCTGCCGCGACTGGAAACAAGACGTGGTCCTTTCCCGGCACGACGGACAGTTATATTGTCGCACGAAAGGACGCCTGGAAGTGAACGGCGTGTGTTGCGAAGGCCGCAGCCCGGTCGAACGCAACGCCCAGATCGCCGGCGATGACTTTAGTCTGAGCTTGGAACAGGTTTGAAGTCGAGGGCGCGCCAGCCTGTAGGAGGCGTCTCCCGACGCCGATGGAAACAGCGAAGTCCTGCCAATCGGCGTCGGGAGACGCCTCCTACAGAGAACTCCAAGAAAGCCCAGCCGAGAGCGAAGTGGACAAATGGAAGCGACAGCGGCTACCCTAGTTCGAGGCGGTGATGAACCCATGAACCTGACAGCCACCCATGCCGGGAACCCGCGTGAACCTCGCGGCGGCGCCATGCGCTTCACGTATCCCAGCGGCTCACGACCGCTGGAAGGCTACACGATTAAGCGCGGCATCGGCCGCGGCGGTTTCGGCGAAGTCTATTACGCCACCAGCGACGCCGGCAAAGAAGTCGCGCTCAAGCTGATTCGCCGTAACTTGGAAATCGAGCTTCGCGGGGTGACGCAATGCTTGAATCTGAAACACACCAACTTGCTGGCCCTGTTCGACATCCGCGATGACGAGCAAGGCGATAGCTGGGTGGTGATGGAATATGTCAACGGCGAATCGCTTGAGGACGTGATTCTGCGCCACCCTGGCGGCATTCCGGTGGCCGAGGCGATGCGTTGGTTCCAGGGCATCGCCGCTGGCGTGGAATACTTGCACGACCACGGCATCGTCCACCGCGACTTGAAGCCGGGCAACATCTTCTCCGACGACGGCCTGGTGAAGATCGGCGACTACGGTCTGTCGAAGTTCATCTCCGCCAGCCGCCGCAGCGGGCAGACGGAAAGCGTCGGCACGGTGCATTACATGGCGCCGGAGATCGCGAACGGCCGCTACGGGAAACAAATCGACGTCTATGCTCTCGGCATCATTTTGTACGAAATCCTGACTGGCCAGGTGCCGTTCGAAGGGGAGAGCGTCGGCGAAGTGCTGATGAAGCATCTCACCGCGACGCCGGACCTGTCGCGCGTCGCGGAGCCGTTTCGCCGCGCGATCGAAAGCTGCTTGAACAAAGACCCCGAAGCCCGTGTGGGCAGCGTCGGCGAATTGCTAGCGCTGCTGCCGACCGGCGTGTTGCCGACGTACGGCGCGACGCAACGCGTATCGCCGCCGCCGATCCCGGAGATTCCGAAGCCTCACGCTGCGTTCAACGCTCCGTTGCCGGTGGTGACGCCGATCGACGGCGTGGACGAAGAACCGATCTGGAAATGGCTTCGCACCAACTGGCAATGGGCGATCGATCGCTGGCACAGCCCGAAGACGACAAAACAAGAACGGGCAATTGCCATCATTCTGGCCATCGTCATTCTCTTAAATGCGCCGTGGATCGTGTGGGTCGCTCCCTTCGCACTTGTCGTCTATGGAATTTACTTCGGCATCCGCGCTGCCGTGCTGGCGAACAAACCGAAGACCACGTCTATGCCTCCGGCCGCGATGGCAGCACAGCCGGTGATGTATCGTACGCCCGATCCAGCGCTCGACGCTACGCACATCTTCACCGGGCCGGACCCGGCCGCCGCGGCGCCGTTCGCGGCCAAGGTCGAAGTCCCGCCGGTACCCAAGAAGTACTGCAAAACACGCAAGAGCGAAAAGGCGCTCCGCGCCATGCCGGCCAAGACGGCGCGGCAACAAGTCACGGAGTTGGTCGGTTCGATGCTTGGCTCAGCGATCGTCGTGGCGGCGGTGAGCTGCGTGATGATGCTGATTACGGGCGACAATTACGACGTGCCCAACTACGTCTGGCTGAGCGTCGTCTCGATGGCGGCGACCTGGGGCATCCTGATCCCGGCCAAGTTCTGGGAAGGGACCCAAGGCGAGGGGCTGTTGCGGCGCTTCGTGCTGTTGGCCGTAGGGCTGGGCGTCGGGGCCACGGCCTACGGCGTCTCCGAAACGCTGTTCATGCACTTGACCTCGAACCCGAGCCTGCAATTGGACATGCCGCCCGCGTTGCGTCACCCGGTGTTGTTGAGCGACAGCTACGGCCATCAATACCTTTCGGGCTACCTGACGTACTTCGGGGCGTTGTTCCCGGTGCTGCGTTGGTGGAAGCAGGCCGACCCGCTGCGGACCTCGCGGTTGAGCGTGGGCAGCACGATCGTCTGCGGCGGCTGGGCGTACATTCTTAGCGAGATGGTCGGCTTCCCCGATCAATGGGGCCTGATGACGGCCGTCGCGACGAGCGTTTCAGTGCAGCTTTGCAGCCCTTGGATGAATCCCAAACACGAGCCAGCCGCCTCGGCGGACCTGGCCGCCTAGGACGCAAGTGAAGGACATCTCCATGTTAGGACAAGTCATGCAACCTCAATTCGCCGTCGCTCCGGGCATCATGCTGCTGGTCATCGGCCTGGCGCTGCTGGTCGCGGTGACGATCGTGATTGTATCGCTGGTTAAAGCGGGCAAGGGTGCTAGCGTCGCCGTGGCGCTCGTAATTCTGCTGCCGGCGGGTCTGATTGTCCTCGCCTTGCTCCTGCCGATGATCGCCTGGAAACGCGGGGCGGTGCAGATGCAACACGCCGAAGCGGAATCCCGTGCGAAGCAAATCGAGATGCGGCATTGGGAAATTGCGCCGCCGATCCAGGTTCATCCGGAATTGGCCCCGGAGCACGCTGCACCGCCTGCGCCTGCGCACCAAATCGAAATCCATAACGATCCCGCCGCGGCAGCGCCGGCGGAAGTCAGCACCGAAGCGGAAGTTTCCGCCGACGTCGCTAGTCCCAGCGACGAATCTTCATCGAGTGACGAATCCTGGGGTGAGAAGAAAGAGTCCGCACCGGCCGCGGCCGCCGAAGCGTTAGTCTCGACGCCTCGCCCGGAATGGATGAAAGAGGCCCTGACCCCGACGCGGGATTTTATCGAGCGCCGCGTGATCCATATCGACCGCTACAGCACGATTGACGAACTACAGGCCGAATTGCCCGCGCATCTCCGTGACGCGATGAACGAGTTCATGGCCAAGGAAATCGACTACAGCGCGCCCGACCTGGTCAAGCTCCCGCCAGGTTACGTCGTGGACCACGGCATCTTGGCGGATCGCTGGACAGAAGTGATTCCTGCCGAATCGCTCTCGCTGGGCCAACCGATGTACTCGTTGCACGTCCTGCTGCAATTCGACAAGAACGTGCGGAATGATCTGCAAATTCGCTACGAGCAGGCCAAGGTCGGCCACCGGCTGGGCGCGTTTGGCGTGGGCGGTGGGCTGTTGCTCTCCTTGCTGGCCACGCTGTATGGTTACCTGAAGCTCGACACGCTCACCAAGGGCTTTTACACCGGCTTCCTCCGCCTCGTCGCGGGTTGGATCGGTGCCACCGCTGTATTGACCGCCGCGGCCCTCGTGGCCGAAGGCGCGGTGCGGTGGATGTAAGGGGAAATGATGAATGCAGAATGATGAATGATGAACGGAAGGCCTCTGAAGTTCGTCATTCATCATTCATCATTTAACAATGTAAGATCGCACCATCTGTTGAACTTCGTCCAGCATTGAACCATTGTCCTCCTCCAAAGATATCGACGCCGTCTTGATTCGTCGCATCCGGGCGCGGGAAGCCGCGGCTTGGGAGGAGTTGATTGCGCGGTTCGAGGGGCGACTGCTGGCGTTTGTCGAGAGCCGGCTGCGCGACCGGGCCGCCAGCGAAGACGTCGTGCAGGAGACGTTTATCGGCTTTCTATCCAGCCTACCGAACTATGATCAATCGCGCCCGTTGGAAAGCTATCTGTTCTCCATCGCCGCACATAAGTTGACCGACCTCTTGAGGCGCGAAGGCCGGCGGCCGACGTTGCCGCTGGCCACGGGCGCCGCGAGCCAGACCGATTGGGACTTGCCCGGCAAGGATCGCCCCGCCAGCAGTATCATGCGCAGCGGCGAACGCCTGCACATGGAGCGCGGGGCAATCGCGCAGGCCCTCGGCGAACAACTCAACTACTGGCGGCAGCGCGGCGATTGGGAAAAGATCAAATGCGCCGAGCTATTGTTTGTGCGCGGGATGCCGAATAAGGACGCCGCGGTGAAGCTGGGCATCTCGGAACAAACGGTTGCCAATCACAAGTTCGACTTCATCGCCAAAATGCGGACGAACATCCGGAAGCAAGGGCTAAGCGTGGACGTCTTTCCGGAGTTAGCCGAGTAGGTCAGCCGAACTGGTTATGGCACGGTCTCCCGACCGTGCCACAACAGAAGTCGCGAGACACACTTTAGATCGACGCCTCATCTTGTCAGGCTGGAAAGCCTGACCTACGGGACGCTATGACTGACTCCGACCTGGAAGCTTATCTGGATGAAGCGCTGCCGGCGGCCGAGATGGCCGTGATTGAGTTGTCGCTGCGCCAAGATAAATCGCTGCTGGGGCGGTTGTCGTCGATCAATGCGCGGCGCGATACCGGGTTGCACAGCCTGGGCGAGGTCTGGCGCCGCTCGCGACTGACTTGCCCGACGCGCGAACAGTTGGGCGGCCATTTGCTCGGCGTCTTAGACGACGGGCATTCCGATTACATTCAGTTCCACGTCGAAGGGGTCGGCTGCCGCTTCTGCCAGGCGAATCTCGCCGATCTCCAGGAACAGCAAGCCGGCGCCGGCGAAGCCACGACCAAGCGCCGCCGCAAGTATTTTCAATCGAGCGCCGGCTATCTGGGCCGCTAACGCTCGCCGGGCTGTTACGACGCGGTGTCGATTCTCGCCGCGCCGTAACGTAGAATGGAGTTCTGACCCGCACGTTGGCATGGACGCTGCCCCGATATCAGGCACGATCCATGCAACGCTTACGATTGGCCCTGCTGCTGTTCTGTTGTCTCGCGGCGCCGGCCCTGGCGGTCGATCCCAAGGAGGACACGAACAACGGGCCCACGCTGGGGGACGAAACGGTCCAGCACATTCAGCTCGGGCTGACGGTCGAATCTCAGGGAGGCGAATGTCGCGGCATTCACGGAACGACGCCGATTCCGATCGAATGGCCGGAGCAATCGGTGCGGGTGGTCGCCGAGGATATCACGCCGAACGTGGCGCAGGTCGACTACCGGATGGTCGCCGGCACGGTCCAGCAAATGGTGATCGACGTGCCGTTCGTCGCGCCGCTGGAGAAGGTGAACGCGCTTGTGACGATGGAAGTCACCAAGCGCAAACTGATCGCGCCGACCGACACCGCGCAATACACCCTGCCGAACAAAAAAAAGCTGCCGCCGGACGTGCGGATTTATCTCGGGCCCAGTCCGAAAATCGAAAGCCGGCACGCGAAGATTCGCAGCACGGCGAAAGAGATTCTCAAGGACAAGCGCGACGCCTCGGCCTGGGAACAAGTCGAAGCGATTTACGACGGCGTGCGCGAGCGCGTCGAATACAAGAACGGCCCGATCAAAGGCGCGCTCGCCGCGCTCAAGGACGGCGACGGCGATTGCGAGGAATTGACGTCGCTCTTTATCGCCATCTGCCGCGCGGAGGATATTCCCGCCCGCACGGTCTGGGTGCCCGGTCACTGCTATCCCGAGTTCTATCTCTGGGACGCAACGGAAACTGGCTATTGGTTCCCGTGCCAAGCGGCCGGCGACCGGGCGTTCGGCGAGATCGACGAGCAGCGCCCGATCCTGCAAAAGGGAGACAACTTTCGCGACCCCGATCGCCCCAAGCAGCAGCTACGCTACCTGTCGGAATTCCTGACCGGCAAAGGGGGCAAGCCGAAGGTGAAGTTCGTGCGCGAGATTGTGGACGGGCCGGGGGCGAACTAGAGCGCATCTGCGATAGGTCTATCGCCCTCTGCGCAGTCTACGTAAACTGGTGAATCGCCTTTTTTCAAGGAGGTTTGCCATGGCGGCGGCGTAT